>DATHSU010000327.1:0-7101 GCA_035463895.1 Ignavibacteriaceae bacterium
GAATTGCCAGAAACCTTTGTAAGAAATCAGAAGTGCATACAATTGAAAAAAGTGCAGATAACATTCCGCTTGCCAGAGAATATTTTGAAAGATCAGGCTTTTCTGAGAAGATAAAATTATTTGAAGGCAATGCACTCAGCATAATGCCGCAGTTGCAGAAAAAGTATGACTTCATCTTTCTTGATGCTGACAAAGAAGATTATAAACGCTTGTTTGATTATTCATTAATTCTGCTGAAACGAGGCGGAGTTATAGTTGTTGATAATCTTCTTTGGCACGGTTATGCTGCAACTACAAGAGTCCCGGCAAAATATAAAGCGTCAACAAAACTTATCAGAGAGTTCAATAAAATATTTACATCACAGGAAAATCTTACAACTACAATTCTTCCGGTAGGTGACGGATTGGGAATAGGAATAAAAAAATAGTAATGCAGCAATACGATATAAATACATTGAACTCAGCGGAAGATTTTACCAATTCTGTTTTTAGTAAAAAAGATGATATTCTGGTTTTGATTTCGGAATCATATAAAAACAACAAAGTTGAAATATTTGAAGAGTTATGTTTTACAGGAAAGTATGTAAACGGATTAATGCGTGTATTAAAAATCGGCAGCAATAATCCCGAAGTAAAAAGTCTGGATCACATTAAGAAGGATTTATCGGATAATATAGAAAAGGTAATCAATCAGTTAAGAGAGATTACCTTAAATTCATCCATTGAAGTTAAAGACAAATTCGAAAAGAAATATTTTACACTAAGTACTGATACTTTTAAAAACCTTACCGAATTAGTTTCCGATCTGGATGCACTAAAGAGATATATAAATTATCTTAAAAGGTCAAACTGATAAGTATCAGGTTTTAGCGATCCATTTTTCAAGTGCAATAAGCAATTGACTCATCGCAACTATCAACGGTTCATGCTGATCAGACTCAATATCCTGTAAAATATCCCGATGAATATCTATATAAGCCTTATTCAGTTGATTGACGAGCAGCTGACCTTTCTTAGAAAGACAAACCCGCATATTTCTTCTATCGTTGGGATCAATCTCTCTTATTATATATTCTTTTTTTACTAATCCGTCAATGATGCGTGTTAAACGGCTGGGACTCAAGTTCATTCGCTCTGCGATCTGTTTGTTGTTCAGACTCTCATCTTTACCAAACAGTCTTAAACATCTGAATTCGGCTTGAGTTAAACCGTGTACTTCTGCAAGGCGGACTTCTTTTTCCTGGCAATTTGCAAGAAGGCTGAATGTTAAGTTTGCTAACTTTTCTGCGTAATTGTTATCCATAGGTTCCCCTGTATATAAAAATGAATTATTGTGCATAACAAATATCGATAAACGTAATAATTTTCGCAAGTGCAAGTAAACATATTTTTCTGATTTTTATAAATAGAAGGGTTTTGAGGCGGTTTTTAGCTGAAAATTTCCGCTGGTGAGCTCTTTTATATCGTTTTTTAGTAAATCCATATTTCTTGCAGGAATTACTATTTCACAAATTAACTCTTCACCAAAAGATGTATTTTCAACTTTTCCATCAAAATTAGAAGTGATCCTGTAAATACTGCTAATAAATGTAGGTGAAGTTACAATTCGGATTTTTTGAAGAAGTGATTTACTGATTTTTTCAGATTTATCAAGTAGATTAAAAGCAGAAGTATAGTACGCCTTTCCAAGCGGACCAACACCAAGTTTTGTTCCGCCAAAATACCTTATCACTACCACTAAAAGATTGACCAGATCAAAGTGCTCAATTGCATTTAGAATTCTTTTTCCTGCTGTACCCGATGGTTCACCGTCATCTGAAAATTTATTTACATTGTTTAATAATTTGTAAGCATAACAATGATGAGTTGCGTTAAAATATTTTTTCTTTACTGCACTCAGTGCTACATCACATTCTTCCGTGTTTTCAGCAGGAAAAACCTGTGCAATAAATTCTGACCCTTTTTCCTTAAAGATGGATTCACGGAACCGTTTAACGCTTGTAATCTGTTCCGGAAGTGTCATAAAAATTCTTTCTGAATCATGTACAGCAAAATTATTTGACAATCATTTTATGCATAACTAATATAACTGTTTGAATTTTTAATTATAAGACAAAATTGGAAAAAGAACAGATAATTATTAAAGGTGCACGAGAGCACAACTTAAAGAATATTGATGTAGAAATTCCGCGTGAATCCTTTACTGTTATAACTGGACTTTCCGGTTCAGGCAAATCATCTCTTGCTTTTGATACTATTTATGCTGAAGGACAGCGAAGATATATTGAATCTCTTTCTGCATATGCCCGCCAGTTTCTTGATATGCTGGAAAAGCCAGACGTTGATTTGATTGATGGTTTAAGCCCTGCAATATCAATTGAACAGAAATCAACTTCAGGAAATCCGCGTTCTACGGTTGGTACTGTTACTGAAATTTATGATTACTTAAGACTTCTCTATGCAAAGCTGGGAACGCCCTACTGCTATAACTGCGGCAAACCGGTTAACAAACAGACATCTGCGCAAATAATCGACACGGTAATAACAAACAATTCCGGGAAGAAAGTATCAATACTTGCACCAGTTGTAAGAGGCAGAAAAGGACATTACAGGGAATTATTTGAGGAAATTTCTTCAGATGGATTTTTAAAAGTACGTGTTGATGGTGAATACTTTGATATATCAAAAGGTTTTAAAGTCGATAGGTATAAAATCCACAACATAGAAATTGCTGTTGATAAAATAACAGTAAGCGAAAGATCAAGAACAAGAATAACCGAATCGGTTGAGGTAGCGCTAAACTATGGTAACGGCAGTGTTATAATTGATGATGGTGAAAATGACAGCATATTCAGCCGGCATCTTGCCTGCCTTGATTGCGGAATAAGTTACCGTGAACTGGCTCCAAATTCGTTTTCGTTTAATTCACCTTATGGCTCCTGTTCTGATTGCGAAGGCTTGGGAGAGAGGAAAGAACTTGATATAAATCTTATCATCCCTGATTGGAATAAATCCATTAATGAAGAAGGTATTGCTCCTTTAGGAAAACCTCGTAACATTTGGTTTTTTAATCAGCTGACTGCAGTTGCAGAAAAATACGGATTCACATTTGGTACTAAGCTTAAAGAACTGACTGAAGATCAAAAAGATATTGTGTTGAATGGAAGTAAAGAAAAACTTTCTTTCGTTTATACCTATGGCAGCGGAAGACCGGCAACTTACCTGCACAGGTTTGCGGGAATGTATCAGTATCTTAAAAATTATTATGATACAACCACTTCTAATAATATAAGAGAGTGGGTGGAATCTTATATGAACACTATTACCTGTCCAACTTGTAATGGAGGGCGATTAAAGAAGGAGTCTCTATCCGTTAAATTCCAGAATATGAATATTACAGAGGTTACTGAACTCTCAATTAAAAGAGCAGCAGAGTTTTTTGCTGATTTACAATTAAAGGGACGTGATGAACTGATTGCCAAACCGATTCTTAAAGAGATAACAACACGGCTTAGTTTTCTTCTTAATGTAGGATTAGATTATCTGACTCTTAACAGATCGGCAAGAACCTTATCAGGCGGAGAGTCACAAAGAATCAGATTAGCAACACAAATCGGTACTCAATTAGCAGGCGTTTTATATGTTCTTGATGAACCATCAATCGGACTTCACCAGAGCGATAATAAAAAACTTATCGGCTCACTTAAAAACTTACGTGATCTTGGAAATACCATAATTGTTGTTGAACACGACCGCGAAACAATTGAAAGTTCTGATTATATGATCGATCTTGGTCCCGCCGCAGGTGAACACGGCGGTAAAGTTTGTATTTCCGGGACAACTGATCAACTTCTGAACTTGAAGAATGGTTATGATTCGCTTACACTTAAATATTTGCGTAACAAAGGGGAGATAGCGCTTCCCGCTACAAGAAGAAAAGCAAATGGAAAATATCTGACTTTAAAAGGAGCAAGTGGAAACAATCTTAAAAAAGTTGAATTGAAAATACCGTTAGGTACTCTAACGTTGATCACCGGGGTCAGCGGTTCAGGAAAATCTACTTTGGTTAATGAAACACTAGTAAAGATTTTGATGAGAAAATTTTATGGTTCCAAAGTCGTTCCATTGCCATTCGAATCCATTGAAGGTATTGAAAATATAGATAAAGTGATTGAAATAGATCAATCACCAATCGGTAGAACCCCAAGATCGAATCCTGCAACTTATACCGGATTATTCACATTCATCCGTGATCTTTATTCACAGCTTCCTGAATCCAAAATGAGGGGTTATGCAACCGGCAGGTTCAGCTTTAATGTTGAGGGCGGAAGATGCGAAGAGTGCAAAGGAGACGGACTTAAAAAAATAGAAATGAATTTTCTCCCGGATGTTTATGTTCTGTGTGACGTTTGTAAAGGAAAAAGATATAACCAGGAAACGCTGCAGGTGCTTTATAAAACAAAATCCATTTCAGATGTATTGGATATGCGGATTGATGAAGCACTTGAATTCTTTGAAGATCTGCCCCGGATAAAAAGAAAGCTTCAGGCAATTCACGATGTTGGTTTGGGTTATATAAGATTGGGTCAGCAGGCGACAACATTATCCGGTGGCGAAGCTCAACGGGTTAAACTTGCAACAGAGCTAAGCAAAGTGAGTACCGGTAAAACGCTTTATATCCTTGATGAGCCAACTACAGGTTTGCATTTTGAAGATGTAAAGGTACTGCTGAATGTACTTAACAAACTTGTTGAAAAAGGAAATACTATTGTGGTAGTTGAACATAATCTTGATGTTGTCAAAACTGCCGATTGGATAATTGATCTGGGCCCGGGTGGAGGGGAAGCGGGAGGAAAAATAATTGCTGAAGGTACTCCGGAACAGATTATTAAAAATAAAAAAAGCTTGACAGGTAAGTTTTTAGCTAAAGAGTTGAATTAAAAAGGTTACACAAGTTTATTTCACTTTCATCGGATTCCAGGCAGTATGCAGTCCTTCATCCAGATTGTTAAGTAACGTCATATTTCCCCCGGATATTTCAAAATCAAACATATCGGCATTAGATATTATTCTTTCCTGATTAGATGATTTTGGAATAGTTATAACATCGTGCTGGAGACTCCACTTGATCATTATCTGAGCATAGCTTTTTGAGTACTTTTCCGCCATTTGCTTGATTACATGATTAGCGGGTCTTCTCATTCTTGCCAGAGGTGAATAACCCTCGAAAGCAATTTTATGTTTATTGCAGAATTCAAGTAAATCCTTTGTATAAAGAAACGGATGAAACTCACATTGATTTACCGCAGGAATTATATTTGCATAAGTAAATAGTTCCTCAAGGTGATGTATCATATAGTTGCTAACACCGATTGCCTTGCATTGCCCTGATTCATAGATCTTCTCAAGAGCTTTCCAGGCTTCTTTTCTTTTATCAGTTCCGGGCCAGTGAATTAAATAAAGATCGATGTAATCAAGTCTGAACTTTTTCAAACTTTTGTTAAATGCTTTTAAAGTTTTATCGAAGCCGTGATCATCATTCCAGAGTTTAGTGGTCACAAAAATTTCTTCGCGCGGCAATCCACTGACTCTTACAGCTTCGCCGACTTCTTTTTCATTACCGTACATACTTGCTGTGTCGATATGTCTGTAACCCGCTTCAAAAGCCCATAAGCAGGAATTTAGGCATTCGGAAGGTTTAGTGAGATAGACACCTAATCCAAATTGAGGAATCTCAACTCCATTGTTTAGTTTTATTTTATAATAAATATCCCGTTTCATTTTATTTCCTAAAAAATATCTAAAAGTTCAGCCGACATTATTAAAATTGCTATAATCAGAACCGCTTTAATTAATTTCTCACCTTTCTTAACAGAAAGTTTTGCACCCCACCAGCCTCCGAAAGCATTGCCTGCAGAAAGTGTTAATCCGTAAAACCAGTTTATGTTATCAGTGAACAGGAAGACAAGAAATGCCGGAATTGTAAAAATGAATACTACAAATACTTTATGCATATTCACCCTTATCAAGTCCATCTTCATAAGTTTTTGTAATGCAGCCATCATCATAAAGCCAACACCAACCTGGATAAATCCACCATAAAAACCAATACCTGTCATTGCCAGTAAAACTTTCCAGTCAATTGTCAAATGACTGTTAAATTCTGTTTGCTTTTTGTTCGGAATAAGAATGGTAATTATGATCCCGATCATTATAATTGCAAGCAGTTTTCGGAATAGATCATCACTAATTGTTACTGCCAGCACCGCTCCAAGAATTGCGCCTGGTAATGTTAGAGCAGAAAGGATCATACTGTTTTTTAATTCGTAGTATTTTTCTTTCTTAAATGCCTGTACAGCAAAAACATTCTGAAATAATATAGCAACCCGGTTTGTACCGTTTGCCATCGCAGAATCCAATCCAAGAAAGATCAATGTGGGGAGAGTTAACGAAGATCCGCCGCCGGCATTAACATTTATAAATGCAGCGACAGTTCCTACGGCAAATAATATTAGAGCGGCTTCAAGATCAGACAAATAAGATTCTCCTTAAAATCATTGTCTCTAAAATACAAATAAAGATATTTAAGCGAATAAAAACAATTAAGGTTTTCATTTATTATAAAATGAACTAATTTTAATCAGCTATAATTTCACTATTAAAAAGAATTCATTTATGAAGAAAATATACTTTCTCACTTTTATTATAATGGTCATCTCTACTATAATCTTTTTCAATTCCTGTTCACAAACCGATTCAGAAACTGACTATCTCAAAACCAACTATGATAAAACGGAATACCGGATTCCAATGAGGGATGGAGTTAAACTATATACAATTGTATTCACTCCAAAGAATAAATCAGAAGAATATCCAATCCTTTTAATGCGGACACCATATAACGTTACTCCGTTTATTGGAAATGAAATAAGGAGAATTATTATTCCTTCGAAATCAATGATACAGGATGGATACATTTTTGTTTTTCAGGATGTCCGCGGAAAGTTCATGTCCGAAGGTGAATTTGTTAATATGCGTCCTCATAATCCTATTAAAATTAATGATAATGATATCGATGAAAGCAGCGACACATACGATACC
>DATHSU010000328.1:0-1940 GCA_035463895.1 Ignavibacteriaceae bacterium
CGTTATGAAAAACTTGCAATTAATGCAATTGGACCATTTGAATATGAAGTTCAGGAGGGAGGTCTGGTAAATTACTTTAAATCTATTCCTGTATATGAAGAGTGTCCAACACCGCATAAACCAATGGCAGTATTAAATGGATTAATTTTTTCTCTGTATGGTCTATACGATTTATTCTTACTGAATAAAAATTCGAAAGCGGAAATACTTTTTAACGCTGGTATAGAATCTTTAAGGAAATTACTTCCGTATTTTGATATTAAGCATTGGACAAACTATTATTTGTTTGATTACCCAAAAAAATATTACTCATCGTTTACTTATCATATTTTAGTTACGGAACAGTTAAAAGCACTTTATTTTATAACCGGTGATAATTTATTTTTAGAATATTCGGATAAATGGAATAATTATTCTAAAAGTTATTTTAATAAAACCAGAGCACTACTCTCAAAACTAATTCATTCAAATAAGTTCTCAGTCTGAATAATTGTGGAAATAACAAAAGAAATTAATAAATATTCAATTGTATCTGAGATTGTATCCTTAATTTTCAATACATTTTTTTTTGCTGTTAGGAAATTAATAAAACCGTTTGTAAATAAATCAGGTAATATCGTTATAATATCATTTTGCAAATTAGGCGATACTGTATTTACTACTCCGGCAATAAGTGAAATTCAAAAATTCTATAAAAAAACTATCTGTGTTGTATGCTATCCGGAGTCTGTTCCTATATATAATTTAGTGCTCAACAATATAAAGTTTTTACAAATTGATCGTGGTCATTTTTTATTCGGAGGACGTATTGCAGATTTTTATTCCCGAAAAGTTTTTGCTGAATTAAATCCAGAAATAATATTTGATTTGAATGGGGTTATGACATCTGCAACACTTATTTTCAACTCAAGAGCTAAATCTATTATTGGAATGAGTAGAAAACAGTTTAGAGCAATTTATGATCATTATTTACCAATCAATAGAAAAAATCATCTGATGGATATGTATTTGAGTACAGTTGCTTCTGTAATACCAATAAGTGATAAAGAGTCAATAAAGTATTTCCCTAATAAATTCAATAGCGATGAAATAATACTAATACATCCTTTTGCTGGCTGGAAAGCAAAAGAATGGAACTTGAAAAAATTTATAGAATTAACAGAAGAAATTAACAAGTACTATAATATCTCAGTAATTATCCAATCAGGCAGTATTCCAAACGATATATTAGATGAGCTGGATAAAAAAGGCATTGATTTCCTAGAAACCAATTCCGTTGATGAACTGATTATTCACATCAAAGAATGCAGCGTATTTATTGGAAATGACTCGGGGCCAATTCACATAGCAAATTTATTAGGCAAACCAACTTTTTCATTATTCGGACCAACAAATCCAAAATTTGCTGCCCCTCTTGGCGATTATAACGAATATACTTTTAAGGTGGTTAAATGTTCACCACGAATTGATGAAGAATTTTGTTTTACTAACGGAGGGAGGGACGGATGCCCTTCCTTTGAATGTATGAATCAGTTAAGTGTTGGAAAAGTGAAAGACGCTTTATTTATATTTCTTGAAAAAATAAAAATTCAAAAAAAATATCACAGGAATTAAATAATAATCTCATTTTGATGAAAATACTTATTCTTTCACATTCAAATTCTACTCATACAGTTAAGTGGGTAAACGCATTAATTAATTCTGGTATAAAGATTAAACTATTTTCTTTCTATGCTCCAGAATCAAATTATTATAATTTCAGTCAAGAGAATATAGTCTTTCATTTAAACCTTAATAAGGATTTGAGATTAAATAAAAATATTATTTCAAAATTGGTGTACCTTAAAGCAATTAATAAAGTTAGAAAATTAATTGCAGACTTTAAACCTGATATACTCCATGCACACTATGCCTCAAGTTATGGATTGGTGGGTGCAATG
>DATHSU010000329.1:0-11852 GCA_035463895.1 Ignavibacteriaceae bacterium
AAAATGATATTGAATTCACACAGACCGAACCGGTTTATTATAAAAACCCGCAGCCAGAGGGAATTTATTCACTTAATTACGGAAACTCATTTACACAAAATAACCTTATAAATGTACCTCTTGTACATAGTTTAGGTTACACGGGAAGCGGAGTAACAATTTGTGTGATGGATGCCGGATTTGGTAATCTTACTCACGAAGCTTTTCAGAGTATGAATATAATTGCAATGTACGATTTTGTTGATGGTTCTGCTGTTCTGGGCTCACACTCGCACGGTACAGCGGTATTATCAATTCTTGGAGGTTTCAAAGAAGGTCAGATTATTGGTCCTGCTTATGGAGCAGATTTTATTCTTGCACGAACTGAAGATGTTGGCAGTGAAACCCCTGTTGAAGAAGACAATTGGATTGCCGCACTTGAATGGGCTGATAGTATTGGTGTTGATATAACCTCTACTTCATTGGGATACCTTGATTTTGATCCACCATATACTAGTTATACCTGGGAGGATATGGATGGAAATACAGCTACAATAACAATAGCTGCAGATCTTGCAGTTGCAAAAGGCATCTTTGTTGTTAACTCAGCAGGTAATGAAGGTTTTCACTCAACACGCAATACCTTAATTGCTCCAGCCGATGGCGACAGTGTTTTTTCAATTGGTGCAGTTAACTCAAGCGGTGTTAGAACTTCTTTCAGCAGTGTCGGACCAACAGTTGATGGAAGAATAAAACCCGACGTGATGGCTATGGGTTCCGGTGTTTACTATGCAGCACTTTCAGGTAATCAATATTTGAGTGGAGGAGGAACCTCTTTCAGTTGTCCTTCAGTTTCCGGTGTTTCAGCTCTTTTATTAGAAGCTAATCCGGGCTTAACTCCAATGGAGTTGAGGGATATTTTCAGAAATACATCTTCGCAGAGTTCCAATCCGGATAGAGAATATGGGTGGGGAATTGTTGATGCTTTTGAGGCATTAAACAATAGTCCGGTACCTGTTGAACTAGCGGCATTTTATGGTTCATATCAAAATGGCAGCGTATTACTTGAATGGATTACCGCTACTGAAACAAATAACCGGGGATTTGAGATACAACGAACAAATGATAATTCATTATTCGAAACAATTGGTTTTATTGACGGAAGAGGAACCAGCACTAATCGCGTAACATATAATTTTATTGACAAAAATTTAACAAGTAAAAGATACTCATACAGACTGAAGCAAATTGATTTTGACGGTTCATTCCAGTATTCAAGCGAGGTTGTGGTTGAAATTCCTTTCTTAGAGGATTATGTGTTACATCAGAATTATCCTAATCCATTCAATCCTTCAACTAGAATTAGTTTTACAGTTCCGGAAAAATCTATTGTAAAGATTACGCTGAACGATATTCTGGGAAGAGAAATTAGAACTCTGTTTAACGAGGAAGTTACCGCCGGCACAAAAGAGTTGGAAATTGACGGTTCTTTACTATCAAGTGGAAATTATATTGTTAGAATGATTGCCGGAAACGTTCAAAAAATTCAAAAAATAACACTTCTTAAATAAATTTCTTCAATTCCCCCGACTGAAAGATGTTGGGGGATTCGTTAAAATTCCATTGATTTTCCTTACCATAATCTATTATATTAAACATTCAATTTTTATTATGTTTAATTAGAGGAGATGCAATAATGTTCGTACGATTCAGTTTAATTATTTTCCTTTTAACCTTATTATTTATTTCCTGCTCACCTGAACATTCCAAAATAGTAGTTGGAAAATTTGCCGATTCGGAAATCACAATGTCTGATTTTGAAAAAGCGTATTCAAAAAATGCGGGTAGTCTGGAGAAAGCCAAAAGCGATAGTTATGATGATTATAAAAACTTCGCAGAGCTGTATTTGAATTTCAGAATGAAGTTGAGAGATGCTGTAGTCAGAGGTTATGACAAAGATGAATCTTTAAAAGCTGAATTAAATGAATATAAAAGAAAAGTTGGTGCATCATACATTCTTGAAAAAGATCTTGTTGAACCAGCTTTGAAAGAAATTTATCAACTTAGAAAAACAGAGATTAGAGCCAGTCATCTTATGTTAAGGGCTACTCCTGAAAGAGATGAACAGGAAACAATTGAACTTGCCCAGGCTCTGTTAGACAGTATAAAAAACGGACTTGCGACTTTTGAAGAGTTAGTACAGCTTCATTCAGAGGATGAATTCTCCAAACCAAAAGACGGAGATATTTTTTATTTCACCGCAGCTCAACTTCCTGTTGAGTTTGAAGATGCCGCTTATAAAACTGAAATAGGTAAAGTATATCCTGATGTAGTAAAAACAAGATTCGGGTTTCATATAATAAAGGTTACTGATAAGAAAGATAGAATTCCCAAAATTCGTGCGAGTCACATACTTGCCTCCTACACAAATGAAGCCGGTGAAGTTGATTCAGCTGCTGCATTGGAAAAAATTAATATGGTAGCCGAAAAAATTAAAAATGGAGTTGACTTTGCTGAACTTGTTAAAGAGTATTCCGATGATACCGGCTCAAAAGAAAATGGAGGTGATTTGGGATTTTTTGAACGCAGAATGATGGTTCAGGAATTTGATGAAGCGGCATTTAATTTAAAACCGGGCGAAGTATCTGATGTTGTTCAAACAGGTTTTGGTTATCACATAATTAAACTTATAGAAATAGCTGATCATCCAACTTATGAAGAAGATAAAGAAAATATTAGAACAATTTACAGAAGATTAAGATATCCTGATGAACACAATAAATTAATAAGCAGCCTGAGGCAGAAGTATAATTACCAGCTTAACCAGTCCACACTTGAAAAAATTGTTGATTTATCAGATTCATCAAAAGTTGGTACAGAATTTCCAAATTTAACCGAAGTTGAAACTGAGGTGGTGTTTACTTATGCAAATAATATTGTCGGATTTCCGGAATTTTATGAGAAACTAAAATCAGAACCCACCAATATGGGTAAATTATTTACAGTTGAGTTATTAACCACTACTGCCGATAAAATGAGCGAAGAATTGCTGCTTGAAGAAGAAGCTTTAACACTTGACAAGGTTAACCCTGATTTTGCCGACTTAATGTATGATTATCAAAATGGCATTTTCATTTTCAAACTTCAGGAAGAAGAAGTGTGGAATAAAGTAAAATTAGACAGCACAAAACTGGTTGAGTTTTACCAAATGAATAAAGATAACTATGTCTTTCCGGAACGTGTTTCCTATACAGAACTTTTTGTAAGAAATTCAGGTGCAGCCCAGAATTATCTTGAAGAAATTAAAGCCGGTGCTGACTTTGATTCGCTTGTAATCAATTTTACTGAAAGAGTTGGGATGAAAGAAAAAGGCGGCAGATACGAACTTCAGGCAATAGGGTCTACAGAGTTTTCTAAAACAGTTAACGAACTGAAACCTGGCGAATTTACTGATGTAATTACGAACAGTGGTGGATTCTCGATTTTAAGACTTGATTCAAAAGAAGCTTCAAGAACTAAAACTTTTGAAGAAGCAAGAGCAGAAGTATCAGGTGCTTTCCAGGAAGCTGAAAGTAAAAGATTAGAACAAGAATATTTACAGAGACTAAGAGCAATGTATAAGCCGGTAATTAATTATGATCAGTTGCAA
Source organism: Ignavibacteriaceae bacterium (assembly GCA_035463895.1). Lineage (GTDB taxonomy): Bacteria > Bacteroidota > Ignavibacteria > Ignavibacteriales > Ignavibacteriaceae > JAGXRK01. The sequence continues at coordinate 3,629 of DATHSU010000329.1, forward strand.
AAAGCATTTAAGACCGCAAATAACTAAACTTTTTATTTTATTTGCTGTAGTTACTTTTTCTGCTTGCGAAAGAGAATCTGAAGAAATTGTATATGTTGCAAAAGTTAATAATTCATTTTTAACCAGGGAGGAATTTGCTTCCCTGGTTGATACTTCAACAGCCAGTGAACTCAAAAAAAATGAAGTAATAAGAAACTGGATTCACAGGGAAGTGCTGTTTCAGACAGCCGAAAGAGAAGGTATACTTAAAGATAAAAAATTCAATCAAACATTATCTCAGTCAGCCAGGGAACTTGCCGGTGCAATGTTGCTTGAAAAATTTTTAAGTGAAGACAATTATTTGCCGGACAGCAAAGATTTAAAAAACTATTTCGAAGTAAATAAGAATGATTTCAGGGTTGTTGCAGATGCTTTTATCATTAATTTGGCTGACTTTCTGGATGAAGAGAAAGCAATTCGCTTCAGAAATATTGCAGTTGAAAGTGATTGGGAAAAAGCACTTTCCCAGTTTTCAAATGATCAGGCAATTGTAAATCAGATCTCCAATAAATTATATCTTTCTTATCAGATAAATCCTACTTCTCTGGCTCGAATAGTCAACGAATTATACCCGAAGGAGATTAGTATTGTTATTTCAACAAAACCAGGATATTATTCAGTTGCTCAACTGATAGAAAAAATTGAAACAGGATCAACACCGGCATTTGAAAATATTCAGGATGAGGTTGTGAACAGAGTTAAAGCAATCCGTCGTCAGACATTGGTAGATGAATATTTAAAACAGTTATACTCAAAGAGTAATATTGAAATTAAAATCCAGGACAAAAATGAAAATTAAATTATTTGCAATTCTATTTTTTTGCATATCTGTTAATTATTCGCAGGAGGTACTTGACAGAGTAGTTGCAGTTGTTGATAACGAAGTTATTCTACAAAGTGAACTTGAATTTCAAACATCAATATTTGCAGCGCAAAGACAAATAGACCCCCAAACGACAGGCTTGAGAGATCAAATCTTAAATTCGATGATAGAAGAGAAGTTAATTTATGCCCAGGCTAATATAGATTCCGTTATCATTTCCGAAGAAGAAGTTAACCAGAGAATAGACTATCAGATAGAACTTTTTAAACAGCAGTACGGCTCTGTTTCAAAAATAGAACAAATTTATGGAATGAGTATTGACCGGATAAGAAGGGAGTTGCGTGATGATGTCAGAAAGTCTCTTATGTCTCAAAGATTACAGGAGAAAAATTTTGGAAGTTTACAATCTACACGACGGGAAGTTGAAGAGTTTTTTGCAATATATCGGGATAGTTTGGGAATGATTCCGGAAAAGGTCCATATTTATCATATTTACCGGAATCCTAAAACAAGTGATCTAGCGAAAAAAGAATATTTTGATAAAGCTCAGCAGATTTTAGACTCTATTAAAGCAGGAGCAGATTTTGCGGAGCTGGCTAAAAGATATTCAGAAGATCCTGGCAGTGCTGCTCAGGGTGGTGATCTGGGATTTGTTAAACGCGGTGTATTTTATCCTGAATTTGAAGCCGCCGCTTTTAGACTTCAACAGGGTGAATTATCCGATGTTGTTGAATCACCGGTTGGTTTTCACATTATTCAAATGCTTGAAAGACGCGGTGAATCTATAAACACAAGACACATACTTATTAAAATAAAATCTGATGATGCCGCTGATCTTAGAACAATTGAATATCTTAGTGATGTTCGTGACAGTTTAGTAAATGGATTAGCTAAGTTTGAAGACCTTGCTAAAAGACATAGTGAGGATAAAGACAGTGCTCCGTTTGGGGGTGAGCTAGGAGTGTACTATTTGAATCAGCTGGATAAAAATCTGCTTGATGCTGTTGGCAGACTTAAAGCGGGTGAAATTAGTTTTCCGAGAAGGATTGAATATGCAGCAGGGAGTTATGGCTATCATATAGTTTATCTAAAATCAAGAATTCCGGAGCACAAAGCAAATCTTGAAGATGATTTCAACGAAATAAAAAAACTTGCTGATGATCTTAAACGTCAGAAAGAGTATGAAAAATGGATTGCAGAAATTAAAGAAAAAATCTTTTGGGAATTAAAAATTTAGTTTATATATCAGATTGGAATTGAATTGAAAGAAAATAAAAATTCTGCTGATGATGTTCAGATTGTACATCAATTAGAAGAAAAAATTAAAAGTATTAAATCCGAAATTGCTAAAGTGATAGTTGGGCAGGATGAAATTATTGATCAACTATTAATTGCATTGCTGTCCAAAGGGCATTGCTTATTGGTTGGTGTACCGGGTCTTGCCAAAACACTTCTTATAAAAACTCTTGCAGAGGTAATGGATCTTAAATTCAGCAGAATTCAGTTTACTCCCGATCTTATGCCAAGCGATATTACAGGAACAGAAATACTTGATGAAGACCCTTCAACAAGAAAAAGAAATTTTAGGTTTATATCAGGACCAGTTTTTGCAAACATTATTCTTGCTGATGAAATAAACAGGACTCCACCTAAAACACAAGCTGCACTGCTTGAAGCCATGCAGGAACACAAAGTAACTGCCGCAGGAATAACATATCAATTACCTGAACCTTTTTTTGTACTTGCAACTCAAAACCCAATTGAGCAGGAAGGTACTTATCCGCTTCCTGAAGCTCAGCTCGATAGGTTTATGTTCAATCTTTGGCTGAATTATCCGTCTTATGATGAAGAAGTTAAGGTTGTTCAGACTACAACAAGTGAATATAAAGCCGATCTTAAAAAAGTAATTAATTCTGCTGAGTTGATTTCATTTCAGGAATTAGTAAGAAAAGTTCCTGTTGCTGATAATGTAATTGAATTTGCTGTTAAAATTTCAAACTTAACACGTCCTCTTAATGGATCATCTCCAAAATATATTAAAGACTGGATAACCTGGGGAGCCGGACCGAGAGCTTCACAATACCTTATACTTGCAGCTAAAACCAGGGCAGTAATGCAGGGAAGATTTACTCCGAATATTGATGACGTCCGTTTTGCACTGCTTCCTGTTCTTAGACACAGAATTATTACAAACTTCAGTGCTGAAGCTGAAGGAATAACCGCAATAGATGTAATTCAGAAAATTGTTGAAGAGACGAAATAGCGTTTCTTGATGTTAATAGCCTGGTGCTGCTGGCTGCTAGTTAGCTCATTACTTTCAATAAATGAATAGTGTTTTTAACTTTTTAATATTGATTATATACTCCAGCATTGATGACTGAAGACTTGTTGTGGTTGAATTTGGACTATCACTGTGAACTTCGCAGGAACTAGATTCTTGCTATTCTGTAATTCTTAAAGGCAAAATAGATTTCCTTTACAAATGTCTTTAATACAGATGCAACAGGTACTGCAAGCAGCAAACCGAACAATCCGAAAAACTGCCCGCCTGTAATTATTAAAAGAATAATAAATATCGGATGAATATCAGCCCCTTTTGCAAATACATAAGGCTGAACAAAGCCATTATCAAAAGTATATGTTAATGCTACTATTAACATAATTAGGGGGGCTTGTGATAAATCACCTAATTGTATTAGCGAAATTATTATAGCCGGAACACCACCGATTATCGGACCTAGATAGGGAATTAAATGACCAAGTCCCGCAATTACTCCCAGTGGAAGAGCATTAGGCAATCCAATGAGGTAAAACCCGAAGCCTATACATACGCCTACAAAAGTTGCATCAAAAATCCAGGCTCTGACAAATCTACCAAGCTGTAGTGAAATTCTTTTTAATATCCAGTAAGACATCTCAAAATAATTATTGGGAACAATCTGGATAATTGTCTTTTGAATAAGCGAACTGTCTTTAAGAATAAAAAAAGTAATAAATGGAACAATAACGAGTACTGCTGCAATTGTAACAACACCTGAAACCAGCGCAGTTATATTTTCAAATGATTGAACGATCTGTGTTGAAATAAAGTGTTCAACCCGTGTTGATAAATCACCCGGATTAAAAAGAGGCAGGTAATGGTAAATGGCAGCTTCAATGGATCGCAGCTCTTCACTTAATGAAAACCCTTCCAGTGAATTTATAAGCTGATCCATCTGAAAAATCAGTTTGGGTATTACAAATGAAAGTCCCAGATATACTATAAACCCAAATGCAGCAAAGACAATTAACGTAGACGATAATCGATTAAAACCACGTTCTTCAAGTAAATGCATAAATGGGGCAAAGATGAATGCGAGCAGGATTGAGACAGCTAAAATCAACAGTATGTTGATGAGAGTATAAAATAAATAAACCACTCCTGTGATCAGTAAAGCCCAGAGTATAAGTTTAACCGACGATTTGTATGTGGTTTCAGACATAAAAATTCTTGATTAAACAGCTTCTATTCTTTTTACACCGGGAACATCATTCATAATTGATCTTTCTATTCCGGCCCTTAGAGTAAGTATAGATAATGGACATAATTCACATGCCCCAAGCAATCTTACTTTTACAATTCCGTCATCGGAAACTTCAACCAGTTCTACATCACCGTTATCCGCCTGCAGAAAAGGTCTTACTTTTTCCAATGCCATTATAATTTCTTTTTCCATATGATAGAAAGCCCGATAAAACTCGGGCTTATTTGATATCTGAAATATCGTGTGAAAAATTATTTAAAGCAAATACTTTTAATCGTCTTCACCAAGAAGAATTTCAATCTCACCGGATTTTTCTGAGTTGCGTTTGTTGACCTGTTCAGTAAGTCCGTGGGATATTCTCATCATAATATTTGCCTGTTCTGAATCAGGAAAATCATAAACAATAGGAACGCCTTTATCTCCGCCTTCCCGTACACGAGGATCAATAGGAATTCCACCAAGGAAGAAAGCATTGTAAGTTTCTGCCATTTTAGAACCACCGCCGGTTCCGAAAATATCGTACTTTTTACCGGTATCGGGAGCGATGAAATAACTCATATTCTCTACAACACCAAGTATAGGAACATTTACTCTTTCAAACATTTTAAATGCTTTTCTTGCATCAATCAAAGAGACTTCCTGAGGAGTTGTAACAACAATAGCGCCGGTTAAAGGAATTGTCTGAACAAGTGTTAATTGAATATCACCAGTACCCGGAGGTAAATCGAAGATAAGATAATCTAGCTCACCCCAATCGACATCGGACATAAATTGTTTAACTGCACCGCTTGCCATCGGACCGCGCCATATCACAGGCGAGTTTTCGTCTACCAATAAACCAATTGACATTATTTTTACACCGTACTTTTCCAAAGGGAGCATTTTAACAGAATTTTCTGCCTGATATACTTTTGGTTTTTCAGTTAGTCCGAGCATCAGCGGAATGCTTGGTCCATAAACATCAGCATCTATCAATCCCACTTTAGCGCCATCTTTAGCTAAAGCAACGGCAAGATTAACTGCAACTGTGCTTTTACCAACGCCTCCTTTACCCGATGCAACAGCAATTGTATTTTTAACGCCGGGTAGGACAGCATCTTTCTTGGGATCTTTATGGGTTAAAATTTCACCTGGAGCTTTTGATTCTAATTTTAAGTCTACATCCGTTAAATCCATAAACTCCTTAAGTATTGCACCTTTAATTAAAGAAGAGACCTGAACTGCAGAATTTGCAGGAACCGGTAAAGACAATGCCAGTTTTAACTTGCCGTTTTCAGTTTCAAAACTTCTAATTGAGTTTAAAGTTATATGACTGATGTCTAAAGAAGGATGGTTTATTTTTTTTATTGAATTAATAATCCCGCTTTTTGTAATCTCACTCATCGTAATATCCTGTTTTTTTCTGAAGAAATTTAATTTCATAATCTAACTGATTGAAAGGGAATAAAGTTTCAAATTAACCTTTAAATTTTAGCCTTAACTGTTTTGTTTTTCGATTTTGTTACGTGATTCATAAGCCACTCCTGACTATTGATATTTTTCTCTCCATTCTGCGGCTGCAAAAGAGTGTAAGTTCCATCAGGGTTAAGCTTTCTTGTTTTAACATTATCCCTTAACGAATATTTTATTACCGTTTTAATTAATTCCTGTTTTAATGAAGGGTCTTCAATCGGGAAAGTAACTTCAACCCTTCTGTCAAGATTTCTCTGCATCATATCTGCACTCGAAAGATATATTTCTTCATCACCGTCATTAAAGAAATAGAAAATTCTGCTATGCTCTAAAAATCTTCCTACAATACTTTTAACTTCAATATTTTCACTAAGATTTTCAACTCCTGGAACAAGGCAGCAGATACCTCTTACAATAAGTTTTATTTCAACTCCGTTGTTTGAAGCTTCGTATAAAGCGCTGATAATAACAGGATCAACGAGTGAGTTTAGTTTCCAGATTATCTTACCTGTTTTTCCCGATTTTATGTTTTCAATTTCTCTGGCAATAAGGCCAAGATATTTTTCTCTCATACTGATAGGTGATACAAAAAGTTTTTTGAATTCTTTTTGCTTGGAGTAACCGGTAAGGTAGTTAAACACGTCGGCTACATCGCTGCATATATCTTCATTGCAGGTGAAGAATCCAAGGTCGGTATAGAGTTTTGCAGTGGTTGCGTTGTAATTTCCTGTAGAAAGATGAACATATCTTTTAACACCTTCAAATTCTTTACGAACAACAAGCGTCATTTTAGCATGCGTTTTCAAACCAACAAGGCCATACACAACGTGAACACCTACTTTTTCAAGTGCTCTTGCCCAGAAAATATTATTCTCTTCATCAAATCTGGCTTTAAGTTCAACCAGAACGGCAACTTGTTTACCTCTTTCAGCAGCTTCAATTAATGCTTTAACAATTGGGGAATCCGGACCAACTCTGTACAAAGTCTGTTTAATTGCCAGCACATCCGGATCGCGTGTTGCCTGCTTGATAAAATCAATTACAGGAGTAAATGAATCGTACGGATGATGCAGCAAAACATCTTTTTGTTTTATAATTGAAAAAATATCTTCTTCCTCTTCAAATACTTTTGGGATTACCGGATAAAAAGGTTTTTCTTTTAATTGATGCAGAGGAAGTTTATATAATCCCATTACATCGCTCATTCCAAGAGGTCCTCCAAGAACGTGAACATCTTCACGTTTTATCTGAAGATTTTCCATTAGAGTATCTAACATAAATTCAGGCATAAGATTTGCAACTTCAAGGCGAACAACACTGCCAAATCTTCGCTGTCGAATATTTTCTTCTATCACTCTTAAGAGATCGTCAGCTTCATCCTCCTGAATTTCAATATCTGTATCACGCGTAATTCTGAATCTGTGAGCTTCAACTATATCCATCCCGGGAAAGAGCAAATCCAGATTAGCTTTTATAAGATCACCAAGCCACACAAACCTGGCTATAAGCGCTTCATTGTTATTGGCAGATTTTGGGGGTTCAAAAATCTTTTTAATGTCAACCAATCTTGGCAGAATGCTTGGCACTTTTACTCTTGCAAAATGCGATTCACCATTTGGCTTTTTAACCATTACCGCAATGCTCAGGCTTAAATTTGAAATGTAAGGAAACGGTCTGCCTGGATCGAAGGCAAGTGGTGTAAGTACAGGAAATATCTCCTTCTTGAAGTATTCTGTTAGTTTTGACTTTTCATCAACTGTTAATTCATCATAATTGCATAGAAATATATCATATTTTCTTAGTTCAGGAATTATTTCAGTTGTCCACAAATCATAAAGAACTTTATTTAAAGGTTTTAAGAACTTGTCAATACGCTGCAACTGTTCCATAGGAGTTAAACCATCAATTGCCGGTTCAATTATATTTGCCGCAACCTGTTCCTTTAAACCGGAAACTCGTATCATATAAAATTCATCAAGATTTGAAGAATAAATTGATATGAATTTTATTTTATCTAAGAGTGGTAATTCCGGATCAAGTGCTTCTTCAAGAACACGCTTGTTAAATTCAACCCAGCTTAAATCCCGATTAAAGAAATTATTGGGATCTTTATATTTTTTCAGTAATTCCTTACCATTCATACAAATACTTTCTTATTAGGGCGCAAATATAAATAAAATTGAATCCTAATGCTGTGGGAAAAATGAGGTAGGATGCATAGCCGTAAAACATCATAAGGCGAGTAATTTCTTTAATTTCACCTGTCTTTTCCACAATTTTACCATCATTTCTTATGGAGTAATAATTTTTATGGGTTTCCCGGACGCTTACCGCCAGATTTCCGCTTTGGTTAATGACTCTGAAGACCAGGAAGGTTTACCATGAA
>DATHSU010000330.1:0-5947 GCA_035463895.1 Ignavibacteriaceae bacterium
GCAAATGGTTCTGATCCTTTTAGTTTTTTCCCTGGAAATCAGATTATCGGTTTATTGGGAATGTCAGGATATCCAACCGGAGTAATAGACAGAACCAGTGCTCCTCAATCACGCACTGCATGGCCCGGATTGATGAATCAACGGTACAGTGTTCCTGCTCCTGTCAGTATAACTATGGACAAGTCGTATAATAAAATAACCAGGGAGCTGGATGTTAATATACATTCGGTGGCTGAAACTAATCTTACCGGAGAATACAAGCTAAGCTTTTTAATATTGGAAAGTGGGATAGTTTATCCCCAAACAGGTAACGCCTCTTGCCCGGGAGGTACAAACTATGTTCATAATCACCTTGTAAGAGCAATGATCAATGGTGCGCTTGGTGATCCGCTGAATGGAACAGCACCCTGGAACGCCGGTGATACATTATCAAAAAGAATTCTTTATTCTGTTCCGGCATCTTTTGTTCCAGATAATTGTGAATTAGTGGCGTTTGTTTATAAAGTAGGAGCAACTCTGAATACCAGTGAAATCCAGCAGGGAGAAAAATGGCCGCTTATTTCACCCGACTATGTAGTAACAGTAACATCAACAAATCCGGACGTTATTTCAAACAACATTTCCGTAACTCAGTTTACAACCTCTATTCTTAATGAAGGGCTGCTTGATGATACTTATTATGTTGAAGCAAGTATTGATGGACCTTCGGGATGGTCGGGCGAGTTCACCACCACAAACGGCACTTTTGCTTTTGGTGAAACTGATTCAATTGATGTAATGGTTAATAATACAGCTGACGTTCTGGTTTCAGTAAATCCGAATGGATTTGATGGTGTAGGTGAAATAATTGTTCAATTTACTTCGAAAAATGATCCGGGTATAATAGCATTATCCAAAGTAAGAATTGTTACAACAACAGGTGTTGATATGCTTATAGTAGATGCCAGCGGTGAAGGCTATGGAGAGTTTATGGAAAGCTCTTTAGATAAGTTCTATGATGGATCTTATGGTGTAATAACACGCGAAGCACTGGAAAGTCCTGATGCAGATTTATCAAACTTCTATCTTGTTGCCTGGGTTGCAGGAAATGCATTCCCCGTATTTCAAAACGAGGATGTAAATTTACTGGAGGGTCTTTTAGATAACGGAGGAAGACTTTTTATAACCGGACAGAATATTGGTAAAGATATTTTCGATGCAAGCGGACAAAGCCAGTTTGCACAGAGCTTTTACAATAACTACCTGCACGCAACTTATGTAAATGACTTTGGAGGAAGTTTCTTCATCACGGGAGTAGCCGGCGATCCGATTGGAAATGGACAGGCATTTGCAATAAATAATGTTTACGACAGATCCCCGGACCAAATTGCACCTTTTAACTCTAATGCCACACCTGTGCTTCAGTTTGGTGGAGGCCCTAACCGTGCAGCATTGAAGGCCGAAACTCAGGACTACCGTGTTGTTTATTTTGCTCTTGGTCTTGAACAAATTGATTCCGAAGCTATCAGGGATACTCTGGTATCGAGAACACTCAATTGGCTGATGGACGGAGTTGTAGTTGGAGTGGATGAAAATAAACCTGTTATTGTTAATACATTTTCACTCGATCAGAATTATCCAAATCCATTTAACCCAACAACGGCAATTTCATATTCTGTTGGTGAAGAGGTTCACGTAAGCCTTAAGGTTTATGATATTATGGGTGCCGAAGTTGCTGAGCTGGTAAACAGAAAGCAATCTCCCGGTAACTATCAAATCCAGTTTGAGGCATCAGGTTTGTCTTCTGGTATTTACCTCTACAAACTCAGTGCCGGAGAGTTTCTCTCTGTTAAGAAAATGACACTTATTAAATAGTCACCAAATATTTTTCCGGGTACAATTTTTATGTGCCTGGAATTTATTTAATAATTATTAAATGGGATATTTATGAAATTAGTAAAAGCAATCTTAATATTTTTAATTTTCTTGAGTCCTGCTTTAAATGCACAGGACATACAGGTAATTGTACACGATTCTTTTAAGTATGAACACTTTAGTGTTGCAGAAATAGTGTTAGAATTTGAGGTTATTAATATTTCGAGTCAAACCCAAACAGTTTTTGAAGTCAGAACAATTAATAATCTGCCAGCAAACTGGACTTCATCGTTATGCTTTGGACAGTTATGCTTTGCCCCCGAATTAGACAGCATAGCAACTGCACCGCCGTTTCCCGAGCCACCACTGGAACCCGGCGATACATTAATTACATCGTTGCATGTTTTTACAGATCAGGTTTCAATTGGAACTGCAAACGTTCAACTGCAGGTGGGAACGTTCAGGAACCCGAATGACAGAATTATACTTGACTTTGTTGCAACCACAGATCCAACAGTTAATGTGCAGCCAATAAATCAATTGCTGCAAGGGTACTTTTTGTTACAAAACTATCCCAATCCGTTTAATCCATCTACTATGATAAATTTTGGAATAAAGGAAGCGGGAAATGTTTCAATTAAAATATATAATATTCTTGGAAGCGAAATAGCAGAAGTGGTTAATGATTACTTTACACCCGGCACCTACAGCTATTCATTCGATGCATCTGAACTTTCAAGCGGAATTTATCTTTATAAAATCATTTCAAATGATTTTGTTCAGACAAGAAAAATGATTTTACAGAAGTAATTTTTAACGAGTAGTTCTTTTTATAATCGGGGGTATGTTGATTTATAAGTATGGTTCCTTGTTTATTTTAATTCATTATTTAACTACATATCTCAGGGGTATCGTCATGAAAAAATTAGCACTAATGTTTTTAGTACAATTACTAGCAATTGGGGCAATTTATGCTCAGGGCGTACAACTTAAGTTTATTACACATAACGGATATGGCAATAATTTGTATATTGATAACATTACTGTTGGTAATAGATTTGCAACTGATGCAGCGGTCTTATCAATTAATAATATTACCGCCGATACAAGCTATGCTATCGGATCAACACCCTTTAATGTGAATCCTTCGGTTACTGTAATCAATCTTGGATTAAACAATATTACAAGTTCATTTAATGTTACAATGACGGTAAGTCCCGGCACATATTCAAGTACAAAAACAATAAATTCACTTAATGCCGGATTAGCAGCAGAAGTTATATTTGATCCACTCACAATTACTCCTGGTCAGGCCGTAAATATTCAGGTAACGTCTAATTTATCAGGAGATGAAAATCCCGCAAATAATACATTAAACCAATATACACTGTTATTACCCGGAGCAATTAAAAATGTTTTACTGGAGGAATGGACAAGCACTACCTGCGGACCGTGTGCGTCAAATAATCCTGCTATTGATGCATTTGTAAATGCAAATTTTGATTCATTAGTGGCGATAAAATATCACGTAGGTTGGCCTTCACCTGGCAACGATCCGATGTATCTATATAATCCCACGCAGTCTTATGACAGAAGATTTTACTATGGGGTTAATGCTGTACCGCATGTTATAATGGATGGAATTATTAATCCTTCCTATCCTTATTCTAACGCCCCAAGTTTACCGACAGCATACTATCAGGCAAAAGCAATAGCATCTCCACTTTCAGTAAGTGTTACGGATACAAGAATTTCTACGGATTCTATAAGGGCAGATATTACAATAAATATTTATTCACCTCTAAGTGCAGGAAATTATTATTTAAGAGTTCATGCAATTGAGAGAAAAATAGAATATGCAACGCCCCCGGGTACTAATGGTGAAAGAATTTTTTCTGATGTGTTTAGAAGAGCATTTCCAAACTCTCTCGGTACGCCGATCCCAACCACTGCGGGAACCTATAATATTAGTATTACTTACCCAATGGATAATGCAGTATGGGTAGATTCTATGATTTACACTGCAGTATTTATTCAGAATGATGTAACCAAAGAAGTTTTAAATAGTGCTAAAGCAAGAGACCATTTAGTTGAAAATGTAATCTTAGTACAAATACCTGTTAATACAGAACGTGAAAAAGAATTTGCGCCTGATTTTATTCAAGGAGTCTTGCCAGGTAAACTAGGAACGTTTGATTCATTCGCGGGAACATTTCAATACCAGTTGTTTGAGTCAGATTTTCCACCTTCAGGATGGGTAGTTAAAAACCCCGATAACGGCATAACTTTCCAGAAATATACCGGAGCTAACGGTCCTTCACTTGGCGGGAATAACTCTGTAAAAATGGACTTTTACAGTTATAGTACATCAGGTCAAAAGGATACCCTGGTATCACCACTTTATTTTGGTCTGTTAGAAACGGACTCGGTAAAATTTGATTTTGCTTATGCCCAATACAGCACAACTTATATAGATTCTCTCATCGTGTTATTATCCATAGATGGCGGACAAACATTTCCGTTTACAGTATTCAGAAAAGGCGGTTCGTCGCTTGCAACTGCACCGATCACAACATCTGCATTTATTCCTAATACTTCGCAGTGGCAGACCCACACATTCTCTTTATCGGGAGTTGTTCCCGTTGAATTAACTTCTTTTACTGCAAACAAAATTCAGGGTGGTGTGTTGCTGGAATGGACTACTGCAAGTGAAGTTAATAACCTTGGTTTTGAAATTGAAAGATCTGTGGAATACAGTCCATTTATAACAGTTGGATTTATTGATGGAAAAGGAACTACAACAGAACAGCAGAAATACTCTTACTTTGATAAAGTTGATTATAATGGCAATCAGTCCACAAACTACAGATTGAAACAGGTTGATTTTGACGGACATACGAGTTACAGCGATATTGTAGAAGTAAAATTTGACATACCTGTTGAATTCATACTTCATCAGAATTATCCTAATCCATTCAATCCATCCACAAAAATTACTTTTGCGCTGCCTGTTGAAGAATTTGTTACTTTAAGAGTTTTTGATATGCTTGGCAAAGAGGTTGCAAGTTTAATCAACGAAAAGAAGCCTGCGGGAACATACGAGACAAATTTTAATGCAACTGGTCTGGCTTCTGGTGTATATATTTACAAACTGAGTGCAGGCAGTTATACCAGCACAATGAAGATGACTATACTCAGATGATCTTTAGAGGCTGTCTCAAAAGATTCTCTCGATACATTTCATTACTCGAGAAAACATTAATTGTGAGACAGCCCCGATATTAATTAGTATTATACAATAGATCCCGGAGAAACAAATGAAACTTTTTTTGTGTTTGTTATTATCGTTTTTTGTTCTTAACACAGCTATTGCACAAAACGAAGAATTAAAAGGCAAATCTGCGCCTAACTTTACACTTACTGACATAGACGGCAAGCAGTTTGAGTTAAACAAAATAATAGGCGAAGGTCCCGTGCTGTTAAGCTTCTGGGCAACCTGGTGCAAACCCTGTATGGAAGAGTTGGCAGAGTTTAACAAAATATATAATGATCTGAAGGATAAAGGATTTAAACTTATTGCAGTTTCAACTGATAATGAAAAAACAGTTGCCAAAGTTAAGCCATTTATTAAGTCAAGGAATTACAATTTTACAGTTCTGATGGACACTAATTCAGAAGTAGCAAGAAAATACTATGCTCAGCAAATCCCTTACTCAGTTATACTTGATAAAAACGGATCAATTATTTATTCACATCTTGGATATATGAAAGGCGATGAAAAGAAGGTCCGCTCATTGATTGAAGAACAACTTAAAAAATAACATAGTTTTTATATTTTTTTTGGTTACTGTTAAAACTGAATCTATCTGCAAATAAAACAATATCACAATATGAAAAGTTTTTTTCTTTTATTTTCTGCATTCCTCTTAATCGTTTTATCAGGTAAGGGTTTTTCGCAGTCAAAAGATGATTTTTTTTTAATGCCCGATGGGCTGGGTTTTTCAAATCAACTGGAATATTCTTACGACATAAAGGATAAAAAACCAACTTTTGAAAACTGGTTCAACCTTGATTACAGGAAGGGAATCTTCTC
>DATHSU010000331.1:0-11340 GCA_035463895.1 Ignavibacteriaceae bacterium
GTCTTATTCCTGCAAATTGTAATTTCATTTAGTTATTATCTTCGGATAAGTGATTGAAAAAATGTTTTATAGCTGCAATATTGTTTAATGCTCCTCACTGATTATAAATTCCTCTGCCTTTTTAATATCTGAAACGTGATCAACATCAATAATTTTCGGGAAAGAAAATCCTCTCAGTAAATAACCTTTATTAAGCAGGTGTCGGAAGAAATTTCTTAATCTGAAAATTTTTGTTTCCAATGCACTTTCAATCTCGTTGAAGATTTTTGGTGTAAAATAGTAAATACCTCCGGTTGCCCAGTTGTACCCTTTTTTAGAATCACTGAATTCAAGGATTGTGTTATTTTCATTCATTAATACACAAAGGGGTTTTTCGTCGTCTATAAATTGTGTTATAGCAAGTATGCCGTCAGTATCTGTTTGTGATATGCAATAATTTATAAATTCAGAAAAATCTTTTTCAAGAAAAACCGAATCAGTTGTTGCAAGACAGAAGGATTCATCAGTAAGATAAGAAGCTAATGCAAATAGACTGTGCATAGAACTTACCGTATCTTTAATTACAAGTTTCAGTGGTATCCCGAAGTTAGTGTTTAACAGATAACCTTTAAGTTCAGGTTCATGAGAATTAATTATACAATAAACTTTTTCAATACCGTTCTTTTTTGCAATCCTGATAATTCTTTCAATTAAGTATTCACCATTAATTTTAATCAGATGCTTAGAACTCTTGAGCCCTTCAGCTTTGAGCCGGGAACTTTCTCCGGCGCCTATAATTGCAAGATTCATTTTTATTGTTTACTTATTTCTTTATTGTTCAACATACTTTTTTTCAATAATTATTCAAACCTGGATAAATTGTTAGTATAATAATGGGGGTGATTAGAATAGTCAGAGAATGGTTAAATTCTGAGTGCAGACATTGTTTTTTAATGCTCACACCAAAATTAAGAAATCGTGGTGTATCCCTATGTTCTGCTTTTTTATCCGATATTTTCATCAATACTAAAATAAAAAGTTTAACAATTCTAATCAGCGTAAAACAAATTATACGCCATTGAAGCGGTAACAACCGAGAAAAAAATATATTGCAAATACAATTTATAATAAAGTATCATTTTTTCTGTAGTCAACTTTAATTTATTTTAATATAAAAATGAAAGTGGTTTAATGTCGCCGTTTCAAAATCGGGTTAGCAGTTGGATATAAGCTTAAATATTGACAGATAAATTTATTTAATTCGGTAATATTTTAGTGTGGTTATTAGAAATGGGTATCAGTAATTTTATAGCATCAATTAATTTATACATTTAAGGTAGACTTATGAAACTTTTTATACTTAACATATTTTTTATTATAATTTTTAGTTATTCACTATCGGCTCAAACAGACCAGAAAATTTTAATAAGTATTGATTTGTCTAAAGCATCAGATCTGAACAAGGTTGAACTAGCACAACTTCCGGTGTATCATATGTTTGATAATATTTTAATATCTGCAGTTACCCAACAAAAACTATTTATTCTTCAGGAATTAACAAGTGATTTAACTGTTCTCGATGAAATGGATGAATTTTCATCATACTATATTATTACTCCATCTGTTAAAAAAGAAAAATCACAAGATTCAACTCTTTTCGATCCTGTTTATATCCACGGGAACCAGGCAATAATAAATAAACCATTTGAAATTGAAAGAGTAATTTCTATGGGTTACTCGATAGCTGAAATTAAGGAGACGAATTCACTCTTTAAAAATGAGAGGGTAATTAATTCAAGAGCCATATCAAACATTGATACGGTTATAGCAAATATTGTTGCATTGGTTAACTCTGATAGTGTTGGGTATTTTATCCAATCTTTACAGGATTTTCAAACCAGATTTTTATTCGCAAATACAAGAGACTCTGTTGCATCCTGGATACAATCACAATTCCTACGTTTCGGATTTACAGATGTTCAATTGGATTCGTTTCAATACCAGGGAACCTGGCAAACAAATGTAGTAGCAACAATTACAGGGAACGTATATCCGGAAAAAGTTTTTGTTTTCGGTGGTCATCACGATTCTTATTCAAGTGGTGATCCAATGATTTTTGCTCCTGGTGCTGATGACAATGCCAGCGGTACCGCGGCAGCACTTGAAGTTGCAAGAATTATAATGCAAAGCGGATACCAACCTAAATCTACCATTAAGTTCATAACTTTTGCTGCTGAAGAATATGGACTTTGGGGAAGCAAACACTATGCAGAGTATGCACTTAATCAGGGAATGGATTTAAAATTGATGATTAATCATGATATGATAAGCCATGATACAAGTCCACTTCATTTAGGTAGTGTCGATATTAATCGATATACGCAGGGTTCTGAAGTCTGGTCTGATATGGCTATGGACATAGTAAATCTTTATTCAGTTCTTACGCCTTATTTCGGATCAACAAATAGCAGTAGTTCCGATAGTTATTCATTCTGGCAGCGTGGATTTGATGTCGTTTATTTTCAGGAGAGAGATTTCAGCCCCTATTATCATTCGCCTCAGGATGTGATATCAAACTATAATATGCCTTATTGTGCAGAGGTGATCAAATCATCAGGAGCCCTTTTGTTAACGGCTATAAAAATGCCTTCGGTAATTGAAAATTATTTTTTATATGATGTTGGAAATGGTACATCATTAAGTTTAATGTGGTCACCAAACTTGGATCCGGATTTTGCAAATTATAAAATATACATTGGACTCAGTACCGGAAATTATTATCAGACCTTTGTCACATCAGATACATTAAATATAATTGATAACCTCACTGAAGGGACCACTTACTACGTAGCAGTATCTTCAGTAAGCTCTGATGGCAGCGAAAGTTTTCTTACAGAAAGAAGTATGACGCCATACTCTATCCCTTTAGCGCCTGAAAATCTAATTGCTGTGCCCAAATGGCATGCAGTTGATTTAAGCTGGGGAAAAAATATTGAACTAGACTTTGCGGGTTATAACTTATATCGTTCATTTGATAGCACCGGAAATTATAATAAAATTAACACACAGCTTCTTACCGATACTTTGTTTTCAGATGTTACTGTTTCTTCGGGGATAAAGTATTATTATTATGTAAAAGCACAAGACGCTGATAATAATGAAAGTGAAAAGAGTAATTTAGTTGCATCACGATCAGTAACCCTTGATAGAGGGATATTACTAGTAGATGCTACAGCAGACGGGAACGGAAGTTTGCTAAATCCAACTGACTTTGAGGTTGATGAATTTTATATTAGTATCCTCTCTGACTTTATTAAAAAAGATTATGATATAAATACCGAAGGCGATATTTCCTTAATGGAACTTGCTCCTTATTCAACGGTAATCTGGCAGAAGGATGATAACCAAAACACGATTTATTCATCCCAGGTTATAAACGTTATTAAAGATTATCTGGATTATGGTGGCAACTTACTTTTTGTTGGTCACAGACCCGCTAGAGTTTTTGGCGGAAGTACGAGTGGCAGTGGTAATTATAATGCAGGATCATTTCTTTTTGATTATCTTAAAATTGATAGTTCGTTATACCGAAATGCAGCAAGATTCTGGGGCGGAGTTTCATTAACTGCATTTTATTCAGATATTTTTACGGACAGCACAAAAACGAACTCCTCACTCAATTATCACCTTTTAGGAATTGAAAGTATTGTACCAGCACAAAATGCAACCGCTATATATAAATATGACACTCAATATGATTCATCATCAAGTTTTGGAAGTATGAAACACGAACCAGTTGGGGTTGAGTATATTAGCAGTGATTACAAGGCCATAACATTAAGTTTTCCTCTTTACTATATGATTGAGGAACAGGCCAAAGCATTTATTGAAAATGTTCTGATTAGTAAGTTTAATGAAGTGACAGGAATTGAATCTGAAAATGAGATCAAGTTTTCGCCAACTAGTTTTGTTCTTGAACAAAACTACCCAAATCCCTTCAACCCAGTTACAAAAATTAGTTATGCACTTCCAAGTGCATCAATGGTCGATCTAAAAATTTATAATGTCTTAGGTCAGCTGATCACAACTTTAGTCAACGAAGAAAAACCCGCAGGTTTTTATGAGGTCGATTTCAATGCTACAGATCTTCCGAGTGGTGTCTATATTTACAGAATACAGGCCGTCCCTGGCGGCTGGCAGGAAGGAGATTTTGTAAAGACTAAAAAAATGATCTTATTAAGATAAATTTGAATATATTTTGTCAGGATTCTATTACAGTTTGTAATAAGAGACTGGTAAAAAAAATCAGGAAAACCTCTATCTTTCTAAGTGATTTTCACTATATTTTTTAAGTTAGTTTTAATCTACTACTTCAATTACTACTTTTACTAATTTTGGAATTAAGTGGTGTTTATAAGTAATTAAAAAATTATGACTTATAAACCGATTATTTAATTTAAGTATTAACTTACACTCTCATAATCAGAGGGTCTATGGTTCCTCTATAGGAATTCCTATGGGAAAGTCCATCTTTGCCCGATCAAATGCTCCAAAACATATTTATTCGGGCTTATTTTTTCAATTAATAAATTTTTGACAATTTCTAAAAATTAAAAAGCACTAAATGACTGATAAAGAAAAAATAACTCTCAAAGAAAAATTTATGCAACAATCAAAGAGCTAAAATTAGAAATTGAACTAACGGAGAATGAAGCCAAACCTATTGCTCCTTATCGTGCAGACGGAGGATTAACCAGAATGGAAGCTATAGGAAGTAAAGCTATATTTGACTCGGCATTGCGTGATAAAAAGGTAACTTTACAAAGATTTGAATATGCTTTATCCAATTGCGAATCAACCAGATACGGAATTTGTACAAAATTCGATCAGGAGATATCCTTTGCCAGCTTGATGGCTGTACCTTATACTATACTCTGTATTAATTGTGCTCAAAAAAGGTAAACCCTGTGACCTGCAGAACTATGTTCATCCAATAATTTTATACCGGTTAGAGGCAAAGATGATAGAGAATATTTATTATTTAATAGCTGCAATCTTATATCTGTCAAGGAAAAATATTTCCTAACTCAAAATGATGAAAAAAATATCTTGAGCATGAAAACGGAATTTATCATACAGGTTATGTTAATTTTCTTAAAAGAGTGATTCAACCTTTACTTCAACATTTAACTCCTGATATGATTGGTCTAGATTTCGGATGCGTCTATGCTCCGACGATTTCCGAATTATTGAGAAAAGATGGTTCCATTTGTTATAATTATGATTCGATATTTTTTCCGGATACACCTTTATCAAAATACAATTTCATCTTTTCACAGTAGTTTTCGAACATTTTATTTATCCTTCAACAGAAATGAGAAAACTTGCACGCTTACTTTTGTATAACGGATTTTTAGTAATTATGAGTGAAAGATGGAATAGTTTAGAGAAATTCAGCAACTGGTATTATACAACTGATCCGAATCATGTAGCTTTTTACCATAACACTGCTTTTGATTATATCTGTATTAAGTATAAATTTGAAAAAATATATGATGACGGAAATCGGGTTTTAATTTTGAAAAAAATATGAGTATAATAAAAAGATTAATTAACAATACACTTCGTGCTTTTTTCGAAGTTAAACTAAATCCAGGCAGAGAGCTGGGCGGTCTTACAAATATCCTTGTTGTAAGACAGCATAATCAATTAGGTGATGTAATAATTTCTACACCTATCTTTCGTGCATTAAAGGAAAAGTATCCGGGTTCACAAATAACAGTTATATTTAGTCCGGAAAATTATAAAGCTCTTGAAAAAAATCCTTTCATAGATAGATCATTTATTTTTGATAAGAAAAAATTATTTAAGCTTAAATATTTTAAAGAATTCAGAGCACTGCTTAAGACCAATTATGATGCTGTAATTGTACCCGTTGCAACTTCAATTTCTTTTACAAGTAATTTTATTGCAAGACTTTCAAATTCTGAAATCAGAATTGGACCTAATTCGTTAAATGGGAAAAAGAATTCCAGTGCTTTCTTTTTTGACCGGAGGATTGATCTTGATTGGCGTAAAAAACCTGAGACACATGTATCTCAAAGAAATCTTGATATAATAAAACCATTTAGCATTTTAACTAATAATATGCAACCAATAATTTATTCAAGTGAAGAGGATGATATTCTCGCTGAAAAATTTATTGAAAAAATTGGTGGTAATAAAGATAAGCCTCTGATCGGAATTCATATAGGAGCAGGAAAAATCCAGAATCGATGGGATCACTTTAAATTTGCTGAACTTATAGACCGGTTGAATAACAAATTTAATGCTCGGATCTATTTAAGTCAGGGTGGGAAATCAGATAAGGAATTAATTAATACAGTGATTAGAAATACAAAAGCAGAACTCACCGTTTTTGATCTGCCCGGTATGTCGCTCTTAAAGGCATTAATTGAAAAATCTGATCTATTCATTACTAATGACACAGGACCAATGCACGCTGCTGCTGCAACATCAGCACCAACAATCTCTCTGTTTGGACCAACTGATCCGAGAATGTGGGCTCCTCGGGGTAATACAAAATATTTTATATACAAGGGAGATGACATAAATAATATAGCAACAGATGATGTCTTTAATCTTGCATCTCAATTGATAAAAAATACTCAGGCACTAAAAAATTATTAGGAGTTTTGAAATATTTATTTATCAATTCCATCAACAATTCTTCTTATGGTTTTGATATGCTCTGGTGTGGTTCCGCAGCATCCGCCGATTATAT
The DNA here is from genome assembly GCA_035463895.1 of Ignavibacteriaceae bacterium. Lineage (GTDB taxonomy): Bacteria > Bacteroidota > Ignavibacteria > Ignavibacteriales > Ignavibacteriaceae > JAGXRK01. The sequence continues at coordinate 6,764 of DATHSU010000331.1, forward strand.
TAACACCGCTGCTAATTAGTCTCTCTATAAGGGGAGAAATAAATTCAGGAGTTTCATTGTAGGTGATTTTATCCCCTTCAATCCGGGGTAAACCAGCGTTTGCTTGAATTAAGAGGGGAATGTTATTGTTTACAGTTCTAATTTCTTTGGCTATGTCCAACATGTTCTTAAAACCTGATCCGCAGTTAGAGCCAATCACTTCAATGCCGGTATTAAGCAACGCATTAGTGATTTCAGAAGGTGTATTTCCCATTAGAGTTTTATATGAGTTATCCGGTTGTCTGTCATAAGTAAAGCTACAAATTACATCAAGGTGTGTTGATTTTTTAATTGCATCAATTGCAGTTTTAGCTTCTTCCATATCATAAAATGTTTCGAGAAGGATAGCATCAACGCCGCCTTTTAACAATGCTTCCGATTGTTCCTTGAAACAGTGAAATAATTCATCAACAGTAATTTCACCTGTAATCAAAAACTTTCCTGTTGGTCCAATTGAACCGAAAACCAATTTATCATTACCAGCAGCTTCCCTTGATATTTTAGCAGCAGTGATGTTAATGTCAACCGTATAATCTTCAAGATTATATTGTTTTAACTTAACTCTGCTTGCACCGAAACTGTTTGTAGATATAATATCGGGTCCGGCGTTTATATAACTTTGTGCTATTTCAAGTACCGCTTCAGGATTGATTAAATTCCATTGTTCCGGACATTCGCCGATTCTAAGTCCTTTTTCAAATAAAAATGTACCCCAGGCACCATCCGAAACTAATATTTCTTTTTCCTTTAATTTTTGAAATAGTCTGCTCATTTCATTCATGAATGTTTTTTGTAGCAAAAATCAATTTCGCATAATTTGCAGGCATAATCTTCTTTACGAACTTTGCCACCAATTCCGATTATGGCACTTACGGATTTAATTGGTATCATCAGAGAGCTTTCAGTTAGATTTATTCCGCAAAAGCCTTCAGGCAATAATGAAAATAATTTGTGCTGATCGCTCACACTCCATCCACAGTAACCGGGACTATACCTGTTTGTAATTGACAAATTTATTTCAGCGGTTATTTCGAATAATTTATCCTCAACTAGCTGAGCTGTTTTTTCAACCAGTTCAGAGGCAGCTTTGTCGATAACATACCCGCTAAGAAATTCATTTTGATCCATTTGCTGCTTTACAATCTTCTCTAAACTATTTCCAATTGTTGCAACTAAAATTGCGATTGTATCAGCATACTTTAAATATTTAGAAATTATTTTTTCACTCAGTAAACATATATCATCAATCACAATTGTATGATTATCGAATATAATATTTTTATCGCGTAGTATAACAAATCCGCCGGATGGCATAACATTCTGGTGAATCAATTCCATTGATTGATCTATTACCTCATCCACTTGTTCCGGGATGTTTTGATCAGAATAACCAAGTGAAAAAGCTAATTCAGATTTACTGATGTTCACATCCTTTGAGTTAATACGCAGTTCTAGTATTCTCGGTAGTGATTTAACTATTTTACTCATAGCTATGATTACTGTTGTTGAATAAGTTATCAATGTAATCAAGCATTCCTTGCGGGGCAGGGAAGTAAGCATCAGCGCTAATCTTATCTGCAAATTCCCTATTAAGAGGTGCGCCTCCAACAACAATTACTACGTCATCAAAAATCACTTTAATTGATTTAACAATCGCTTCCATATTCTGCATTGTTGTGGTAAGCAGAGCGCTTAAGCCAATAATTTTAGCATTATGCTCTTTTATGGAGTTAATAAATTTATCGGCATTAACATTTACACCAAGATCGATAACCTGCCATCCTCCGCCTTCAAGCACCATTCTCAGAATGTTTTTTCCGATGTCGTGCAAATCGCCGGTAACTGTACCAAGTATTACTTTTCCTTTTAGATTTATTTCACCTGATAAAAAATATGGTTTCAGCAGTTCCATTGCAGAATTCATAGCTTTAGCTGAAATCAAAACTTCCGGAATAAATATTTTACCATCACGAAATTTTTCGCCAACTCTTTGCATTCCTTTTAAAAGTCCATTGTCTAATATATCCTTAGCCGGAATCTTGTTGTTTAACGCCTCTTTTGTCAGTTCAATTGCTCCCGCTAATCCTTTCATATCAGCCGGATGTGGAGATTGAGCTGAAACTTTCCCACGCTCAATGCAAATGCTTATTTGATTCAGCAGATCGTTCATTAAAATTATTATCTAAAAAATTACTGTTACATTTTAATTATTCTTACTTCAATCTTTCTAAACTTACTAATCGTTGAACAGGTCTTTCATAAAGCTAAATTCTTCATCAGAAAAAGGATTATCCTTACCAGTTAAGTTGGATTTTACCTGATTAAGATTTCTGAAACCTGGTATAACTGCTCCAACCTGTTTATAAAAGAGCAGATATTGTAATGCAGCCCGAGATAATTCCTGATTTGATGATCCAAATTTATTCTTAAGTTTTTCAATTTTTGGTTGAACCGTAGCTAATTTTTCAGGTTTAAATCTTTCAGCATTTGACCTGTGATCGCCTGGTTCAAATGTCGGAGGATTTTCATGATTATATTTACCGAGTAAAATACCCTGTGCAAGAGGTCCAAAAGCAATGAAAGATATTTGATGTTCATCAAGTAACTTTCTTGTAGGTGAATCATCTATTAAAAACCTGTCATCCATAGCGCTGGCAAAACTTTGTATAACATCCGGTTTAACTTTTGGAATTAATATTTCAAAATCATTGTGCGAATATGCAGATTGACCTACCAACCTGACTTTACCTTCTTCCTTAAGTTTATACATTACTTCAATTGCGTCATCAAGATACTTATCATTCTCGCCAAAATTACCGTGGTGAAAATAATATATATCAATATACTCTCTTTTTAAGTTTATTAAAGACTGTTCGCATTGATGGCGAATGTGTTTTGGTTCGTATGCGTGATCAGCAGTTCCCGGGAACCATCCTACTTTGGTTGCAATTATAAAATTATTAGTTCTTTTACCAAGAATTCTGGCAAGCATTCTTTCAGCTCTGCCGTTTCCGTAAACATCAGCATTATCAAAATGGTTTACACCCTCATCAATTGCATAATTAATTGCTTCAGTAATTTCTTTTTCATCTACATTTGCCCAGCCGTTTGGAACTCCATTTACCCAATTCAGTCCGCCCATCGTCCAGCAGCCAAGACTGATTTCGGAGACTTCAATTTCTGATTTACCGATTTTTCTGTATTTCATTTTACTCTCTTAGTTATATTTCAAAATTAATAAATATTATTTTCTAATCTTCCGTTAATCGTTTGAAAATCGCAAAGTACTTTCCATAAGCAAAAGGTTTTGTAAACTCATTTTCTTTAAGCTTAGAAAGTAACTTACGAGTATAATCTGTGTAGTGCTGAATAACAACCTCACCAATTCGGCCGGCATTATGTTTTGAATCACTTATAGAATATTTTTCAACAGCCTCACCAAAATCCATCCCATTCTTAAGATCGAAATAAGCGGAAGCAGCTTCGGATTCTGTGTTACATATTATTTCTGCTAATAGAATTGAGTTTGGCTCTACAAATTCAACATTAACTTTCCTTATTATCAATTTTCTGATTGGCTTATTATCAGATAATGCTGGTGAGAACTGCCATTCCATCAGAGAAATTGCCGCAAGAGAATCCCAATATTGATCTCCACTGCTTTTAATAATTGAAGCCCGCTCCACATCTCCATTTTCACTTATAAGCATTTCACAATAAAATTCGAATCCCTGCTTTTGTAAATGTGCTGGAATTTGAGGAAGTGTTGATTGTTTTAACAGTTTAGGTTCTTTTCTAAGCGGTTCACTGGATTTAAATATTCCACAGCCTGTAAGCAAAATCATTAAAATTATGTAAAGAAGTGATTTCATATTGAATCAAACATCAATTATGAGTAGCTAGCAGAAAAAAGAAATATTACTGACCTTATATTGCAACAAATAATATTCAAAGTCAAAAAAATTAGTTTCTAACCATCTCCTGTTTCGTTAAAACTTAGAAAGCTCAATATTCAGATCGCCTTACGTAAAATATAATCATCACCTTTCATCTCGACCAAAGGTAGAGATAGATCCTTCCTACTGTTAAAACTTCTTCACCTGGCTTTGTCAGGGTCGAAATGACTAGAATTCTTAAAATCAATTTGTTTATATAAAAAAAAGGCGACTCAAAAGAGTCGCCTTATATTACTTTTTGATTACTCTGAGTCTTTTTTTTACTTTATCAACATCATCTTCTTCGAATCAACAAAGGTTCTTCCTTCACTTGTGGCTCTTATCTGGTATATATAAGTTCCTGACGGAAGATTTGTCGCATCAAATGCTGCTTTCTGATATCCTGCTTCCACTGATTCATTTACCAGTGTCTTTACTAACTCTCCCAATGCTGTGTATATTGAGATTGTTACGTTTGACTTCTCTGGCAACGAGTACTCTATAGTTGTTGCAGGGTTAAATGGATTCGGATAGTTCTGATACAGTGTGTATTCCTGCGGTGCTGTTACTTCAACTTCTATTGAGCTGCTGTATTCAAAAGTT
>DATHSU010000332.1:0-5925 GCA_035463895.1 Ignavibacteriaceae bacterium
TATTTAATGGTAATTTTTACAAGTGAATAGTTTAAACTGGCTCAGTAAGAAAATTTTACTGTAAAATGTTTGTTAAAGAATTTTTATCTTTGACTTAAAAATATGTAATAATAAACAGAATTTAAGAGGAATATAATGACCGCTAATATCGATATGATCAGTAAGGTGTATTCGAGTTATAGACAAAAAATTGATGACATAAGAAAGGTTGTTAAAAGACCGCTGACTTATACAGAAAAAGTTTTGTATACTCATTTATGGGATAAAGCTACTAAAGAGTTTTCGAAGGGAAAAGATTATGTTGAGTTGGCTCCTGATCGCGTAGCAATGCAGGATGCAACTGCTCAGATGGCTCTGCTCCAATTTATGTCTGCAGGAAGAAAAACAGTTGCTGTTCCTTCAACTGTTCATTGCGATCACTTAATTCAGGCGCAGGTTGGTGCAGAAGATGATCTGTTAAGAGCAAAGGATGAGAATAAAGAAGTTTTCGATTTTCTTGAAAGTATTTCGAAAAAATATGGAGTGGGATTCTGGAAACCCGGTGCAGGAATTATTCATCAGGTTGTACTTGAGAACTATGCCTTTCCGGGTGGACTAATGATTGGAACAGATTCACATACTCCAAATGCAGGCGGATTAGGAATGATAGCAATTGGTGTCGGCGGCGCAGATGCTGTTGACGTGATGGCTGGTATGCCATGGGAATTAAAATGGCCAAAACTTATCGGTGTTAAATTAACCGGAAAGATGAGCGGCTGGACTTCATCAAAAGATGTTATTCTTAAACTCGCCGGCATCCTTACAGTTAAAGGCGGAACGGGAGCGATTGTTGAGTATTTTGGTGAAGGCACTAACTCAATTTCATGCACCGGTAAAGGAACAATCTGTAATATGGGTGCTGAAATTGGTGCTACAACTTCAGTATTTCCTTTTGATGAAAAGATGTCTTCATATCTTCGTATTACACGACGGGCAGATGTTGCAGCACTTGCAGAAGGTCTTACAGATGTTCTAACTGCTGATAAGGAAGTTTTGGATAATCCTGAAAAGTATTATGATCAGGTGATTGAAATAAATCTTAGTGAACTTGAACCTCATCTTAACGGACCGTTTACTCCGGACAAAGCCTGGCCGATTTCGAAAATGAAAGAAGCTGTTCAAAAGGAAAACTATCCCGATAATATTTCGGTCGCATTAATAGGAAGCTGTACTAACTCAAGTTATGAAGATATTGATCGTTCAGCCAGTATTGCAAGACTTGCATTATCAAAAGGATTAAAAGCCAAATCGCAATTCACAATTACTCCGGGCTCTGAACAGGTTAGAGCAACTATTGAAAGAGATGGACAACTAAAAACATTAACTGATGTTGGGGGATTGATTCTGGCTAATGCCTGCGGTCCTTGTATTGGTATGTGGAAAAGAATGGATATTAAATCCGGTGAGCGAAATACAATTGTAACATCCTTCAATAGAAATTTTGCAAAAAGAAATGATGGTAATCCTGAAACACTTGCATTTGTTGCCTCACCGGAAATTACAACTGCACTGGCAATTGCAGGAAGTTTGTCTTTCAATCCTCTGACAGATGAAGTGGTAAATGAAAAAGGAGAGAAAGTAAAACTTGATCCTCCAGTTGGAGAAGAGCTCCCTCCAAAAGGATTTGATGAGGGCAGCAGCGGATTCATTCCACCAGCAGAGGATGGAAGCAGTATTGAAGTAAAGGTTGATCCTAATAGCGAAAGACTTGAATTGCTGAGTCCTTTTAAATCCTGGGATGGAAAGGATTTGGTTGATCTTCCGGTACTTCTTAAAGCTTCCGGCAAATGTACAACAGATCATATTTCTATGGCAGGTCCATGGTTAAGATTCCGCGGTCATCTGGATAATATTTCGAACAATATGTTTATTGGCGCTTCAAATGCTTTTAGTGGTGAAACCGGAAAAGTAAAAAATATTTTTACAGGTGAAGTAAAATCCGTTCCTGAAGTGGCACGTGAATATAAAGAAAAAGGTATCGGCTGGATTGTTATTGGTGATGAAAATTATGGTGAGGGGTCATCACGTGAACATGCTGCAATGGAACCAAGACACCTTGGCGGAAAAGCAATTATTGTTAAAAGCTTTGCAAGAATTCACGAAACAAATTTGAAAAAGCAGGGAATGCTTCCGCTTACTTTTGCTGATTCAAATGATTACGATAAAATAAAAGAAGATGACAAGGTTGATTTACTTATTTCATCGCTTGCACCGGATAAACAGGTTAAGATGATTGTAAAACATTCTAATGGTACTAAAGATGAAATCATTCTGAACCACACCATGAACGCTTCACAAATAGAGTGGTTCAAATCCGGAAGTGCTCTTAATCTTATTGCGCAAAAGCACAAATAGTATTCCACTAAAAATGAGCTCGATGTCTATTTCGGGCTCATTTCCATTTATCTTAACAATTTCTTAATCATTTCTTAACCGAAATAGAACATTTGTTCTATTGAGCACTTCTACTTATTCACATAGATTTCATTTTTAATTTTAACTAATCATCAACCGCGAAAGGTTAGAAAGAAAATGGGCACCGGATCTGATTTTTGTACCAAAATCCACAAGGGCTTGCGTAAAGCTTTATTTGAACTTTCCTGCTGCGCTGGCAAAACTGATGGATTATCTGATGATGATATAATCAGTCTCGCTAAACTATTTAATGAAGTTATGAGATTTGTGGAATTACATAACAGTAATGAAGAACTTTATGTGCTGCCGCTTTTAGAAAAGAAATTTTCAGCATCATCAAAAAGAGCTGAGAAGGAGCATTTTTTAATTGATAAGCAAATAGAATTCTTAAAACGTAATTTCAATAATCTGGTATCAAGTTCAATTAAAGAAAGAAAATTAAAAACAGAAGTATTTTATCATTTGCTGAATGATTTTATTTCAGCTTTCTTGCAGAATATGCTTAACAGGGAATTGGACACTTCCAAACTGTTGCGTGAAAACTGCAGTGAAGATGAATTAAATTCTTCTCTAAAGAAATTTATTAATAATACTTCGCCGCAGGATTTAATGATGATGTTCAGGTACATACTCCCGGCATTAAACCGTGCTGAAGTGGTTGAACTTATCACTCACATTAAAAAGACTGCACACCAGCCGGCGTTTAATGCTGTAATGGTTCTTGCTGGTTCAATTCTTTCTGCAGATGAATATGATTACCTGATGGAGAATTTAATTACAAAAACGGGAAGCACTGATAAAGTTTGGGAGGCAGTAGCCTGATCAGTGAGGGTAAACGGCTGTCAGATTAGAGGTTTGACAGCCCTTTTTTTATCAATTCACTACATAATTGGCGTAAATCTTTTCCAGCAGTGCAGAAAGCTGTTTTCTTTCCTCCTTATTAAGATTGTCTGAAATCAATTTGTGAAGGCTTTCTATTTCCGGTTTAAGCTTATCCAGAAGCTGTAAACCCTTGTCAGTAATTTTTGCAATGGATAATCTTCTGTCTTCACTACTGTTGAATCTTTCAACATAACCTTCTTTGATCAATCTATCTATCAATCTTGTAACATCCGGCGCCTGATCCATCATACGTGTAATAATATCACATCTGGGATAACCATCAGGAAATTTTCCTTTTAATATTCTGAGTACATTGTACTGAGGACTTGTTAATCCATACCGGCTTAAAACTTCATCATTCTTCATTCTAAGGAAATTTGCTGTTACAAAAATATTCAGAAAAGATTCCTGATCCGGACTTTCAAATGTTTTTTGTTTTAATCTTTGTTTTAATGCATCGCCCATAACATTGCTAAATATTGTAAATGTGTTGTAACACAAAAATATATAAATATTCAGCCTTTGTAAAGTGAAAAAATGTTTTACTGCTTGTGTGTGGATAAAAGCATTCTTACTTGCATAGAAATCTCAGAAGTATATAACTATATTTCACCCGAAATTATTTAACGATTTGAAAGGTTTTTATAAAACTTAATGGTATTTCTTAATCCTGCTGTTTTAATTGGACTGCTGGCAGCATCTATCCCGATTCTGATTCATCTTCTTAACCTTCGTAAATTAAAAAAGATAGAATTCAGTACTCTAACTTTTTTGAAAGAACTTCAAAAAAATAAAATCAGGAAGGTGAAGCTGAAACAATGGTTGTTGTTATTGATGAGAGTTTTAATCATTCTCTTTCTCGTCACTGCTTTTGCAAGACCAACCCTCGAAGGAGTGGCAATCGGCGGAACAACATCTGCAGCCAAAACAACTGCAGTTTTTATTCTTGATGATACTTTCAGTATGTCTGTTGTTGATCAGAATGGTTCTTATTTCAACCAGGCAAAACAGACAATTAAGAATCTGTTAAAAAACTTTCAGGAAGGCGATGAGGTCGGTTTAATACTTCAATCAGATAATTCAACCGAAGATATTAATTTAACTTCAAACTTTTCTGAATTCGAAAAACAAATTGAAACTATTAATTTATCATACGCAAGTGGAATGATTCACAACTCTTTTGTAAAAGCTTCTGAAACAATTGCTGCTTCAAAAAATTTTAATAAAGAAATTTATATTCTTTCAGATTTTCAATCCGGCAGATTAGTAAAAGATGACGTAGTATCAGATTTAAGTTCATTGCTCGATAAAAACACAAGAATTTATGCCATTAATTATTCGGGAAAGAATGTTTTCAATTTATCAATAGATATGCTTGAAATAAGCACAGCAATTTTTGAAAAAGAAAAGCCGGTAAGTTTTCGGGTAACTGTAACAAATCATTCAGAGCGATCAGTTACTAATAATGTAGTTTCAATATTTATGAATGAAGAACGCGCATCACAGCAAAGCATTTCTTTAAATCCATCAGAAACAAAAGTAATTGATATTGAAGCCGTTGCAAAAGCAACAGGATTTATAAAGGTTTCTGCAGAACTTGAAGATGATGATATTGAGTACGATAACAGACGATTTCTCAGTATTTATATTCCGGATAGAATACCTGTTCTGCTTTCCTCCGATCAGCAGAGTGATCTAAGGTTTGTTGATGTTGCCTTATTAACAGGTAATCTTTCGGATAACTATAAATTAGATTTTAAACCGACTAATCAATTACTTTCTACAAGGCTTGAAGATTATAATGTGATTTTCATAATTGGAGAATCCATTACTTCCGGTTTTGAAAGAATAAATAACTTTGTTGAGCAAGGCGGAGGAGCCGTTATTTTTCCTTCCTCAAGGATCAATATGGACAGATTTAATAATCTTCTCCAAAAAATTGGATTACCGGGAGCAGAAAGTCATATTGGTCAGCCGGACAGAACAGAAAACCCAACTCTTTTTGAGGAAACAGATTTTGATCATCCGCTTTTAAAAAACATTTTTGAAACACAGGAAAATAAGCGAATAGAATCGCCGGACATTTATTCGTACTATCGTATCCTTGCCGGAACATCAGGTAGAAATATCATTTCATTGTCAGATGGGTCTGCTTTCCTGAGCGAATTCCGTATCGGGAAAGGCAGGGTATTATTGTTCAATTCGGCTCCGCTACTGTCCTGGAATTCATTTCCGTTAAAAGGATTATTTCCCACACTTATGAATAAGTCAATTTTTTATCTGGCAACTCAGAATCAGGATGGGATAGCTTATTTTGCAGGTGAACCGGTCAACTTAAACATTAGAAATGCAAAACTTCCGCAGTTGAGAGTTGTTCTCCCGGATGAAATAGAAGATTATATAAACCTTACAGGTGAAGAGCGGGGTGATTTCCTGATTTATCAAAAAACAAAAATGGCAGGCAACTATGAAGTTTATTCCGGTGAGCAAAAGCTTGAAGAAATTTCCGTTAATACCGATCCTGCTGAATCTATTACGAAATATTATTCTGATAGTGATATTAAATCATACATCAATAAAATTAACTTT
>DATHSU010000333.1:0-3746 GCA_035463895.1 Ignavibacteriaceae bacterium
CAGGGGATATTCACTTAAAATTCTGGTCGAACAAAACTTTGATGAGAAATTATCAGCAGCGTTCATTGCTGACAGCGATAATCCTGAAGTGGTAAATCGTGTTAAGGTAAAATTAGATACGTGGTTGAATAATATTAGAAAGGATATTCAGGAATATAAGTCTGAGGATTTTTCTGCAGTTAGGGATAAGTTAAATTCAAAATATAAAAACCTGCCGCAGAAATTTCACATTTACCTTGATGAAGTGATTAATCATTTTCTTCAAAAAGAATAGAACACGGATAAGACGGATTACATCGTATCAATACCGGTAAGCCTTTGGCCAATTATTATGAAAAGCTTTTTACCTGTTTAAAAGTTTCTTGCTTATTTCTTCCATTTTGTTTGAAATGTGCTGCTGCTGGACATTATTCAATGAAAGGGATTTTATTTCATTGTACTCATCATATGCTTCTTCGTAAAGTTTCTTTTCAAAAAGAAGATCAGCAAAGTATATTCTGTTAGCCGCATTAGTTTTTGTTTCCGGATATTTCCGGTAAATTTCCATTGCAGTGATTATAGCTGACTCTTTCATACCATTTTCTGCAAGTTGCCTTGCGCCATTTAATCTTTTGGTTCCAAACTCAACGGAAGGTTCAATAATGGATTCCGGATCAGTTATTTTAGTGCCGTACACAGCAGTATTGTTCGATTTTTCTCCGTTTCTTTTTCGAGGTGCATTAATAATATTTTCCATAGCAAGAGCTAACAGAAGTTCATCGACATTCATTTTTTTTATGTTAGAAACTGTGATTGCAGATGATTCTTTTAATGTAAATAAAATATCATCACCTTTAAGTTTCACGGTTGAATTAACTTCAGTTGAAATTATTGTATTGGGAGTAATTTTCATACCCAGTGTTAATTCCTTCCATTGATTATCACTTCCAGAAATAAATTTCACATTACCTGTAACACGTTCTATTTCAAATGTCTGCGCACTTGTTATAGAAGCAAACAGCATCACAAATAGCAAAATACATTTAATCATTTTAAACCTCATTTGAATTAGTAAACATCAATTATTTCTACATCACCTTTTATCAAACCAAGATTGTTGATAGCATCCTGCTGAAATTTTTCTGCGGCTGTTGACCATGAATCTTCAAATCCGGTAAGAGTAGTTGCTTCAACAGGTATCCAGACCTCGTCAATTCCATCTTCATTTTTTCTCACAAAATACTTTAAATCATTTTCAGTTATAAGGTTAGCTTGCCGGGGTGATAATTTAGTATTAAACATTATATTCACGTGTCTTAAATCTCCTCCTGATTTAAAATCAACAAGAGCAGTTTCTATTCCAACACTCTCTAACAAAGAGCTGTAACAAACGCTGAGATCATCGCAATCACCGCCTTTTAAATCAATGGTTTCCTTCGGATACTGGACATACTCCGCAGTTGCCCTGGGATCGGAAATGTATTGCATGTTTTTTATAAACTCTTCAAAGATAAATTTTGCTTTATAAAAAAAAGATAATGCATTTTTTACTGTATCCAGTTCGGATTTGTAGCTTGAAAGTATCTGCTTTGAATAACTGATTGTAAAGTCCCTGTCTTTTCTAATAAAATATTTCAGATTGTGTACATTGCCGTCCCATGCATTTTTACCATTTATCAGAATAGCCATCTGAAATTTATCATCGTAATCATCACGGACAGTAGTCAGGTAAAAATCAACATATGATATTACCGGATTTGCTTTTGAATAATCTTCTGGAATAATTGCAAAAAAGTTTATATCAACAGTATCTCCCGGAAATATTGAAACCGAAGGTGACTGAACGGGATTTTCGTTAACTATATTCATCATTATCGCCGGTTTTACTGAAAGTATTTCATCCGAGATATTTACAACTCTTGCAACCGCAACAGGAAAACGGGAATATCTTTCAGCAAGTGACGGATATATGTTTTTTAAAATCTCAACATCTAAAAATTTTACACGTTGTTCGAGTTTAGTGTTTAACTTGAAGTTAACAGTTAATAGTACCTTATCAAAACTATACCGGTTATTTATAATGCTTGATATTCCGTTTTCAGAAAAGCTGCTGAAACTGCCGGCTAAGGTTCTGTTTGTAAAATATTTTAACCAGCTTAGTGAAACATCAAAAAATCTGGAAGTAAAAAAGGCTGCTGGTATTATTCCTGCAAGAAAAGGATGCTGTTCCTCGTCGTGAAAAGTTGTAATACCAAATCCAATTTTGTTTTTACCAATGTTGAAGAAATTGTTGATACTGCCTTGGAATGAATTGCTGGTTTCATATATCAATGCAATATTCATATTTTCAAGCGGATTATAGCTTACTCCGATCAATGCAGCCCGGTCATTCTTCAATTTAAACTTTTCATTGGTTGAATTTGCTGCTTCATTTTTGACCGTTAGCAGATTAGATGAAGATAGGCTGAAAGCTAAGTTATCAAAAGCCTTCCATACAAGTCCAAAATCTACTTTACCAAAGTTTGCTGATTCAGTTTCAGTTTCGCGGACAAAGTAAATAGTATCCGAATAAATTGTAGTTACATTTTCCTGAGTGAAGTTTTGTTCAAAAAATCTTACATTTAATCCGGCACTTAAGTTCGGATTGAACTTATACGAATAGCCCGCACCAAATAACTCTTTGTACTGAAACCTTGACTCAAGAGTTATCGGATCTTCATTATTTATAATAACAGCTTCACCGGATTTAAAAATAAATTCTTTCTGAAAACCGGGAGAGTATCTTAAAGATATAAAGTGATCATCAATATTTTTTGCAGCGGAGATGTGGTACAGACTGCTTGTGAAATTCTTTGACAGTTCACCGCCGTAGGAAACAGAAAATGCCCAATCCTTGATAACAGAATAGTTAGAAGGATTGAATTCGAAGGGGTTGATAGAAGTAAAAGACTCCTTTGAAATTCCCGAAAGTCCTGCAATCCCAATTGAGGATTGAGCTTTTAATGGAACGATGTAAACCATTAATAAACCTGCTAATAATACTTCTCTCAAGGAATTTCAACAATTATTGTATGAATGCTTTGTGAACTGATATAAAGTTCGCTGTTATCCAGTTGAATAGTGTTATCAAATTTTCTTATGAAGGAAATAGATATTCTGTTAAATCTGTCTCTCGGAATATTGCTTAATAATCCGGCCGGAATAGTCAAACTGCCGTCATCCTCTGTTCTCAATCTGTAAAAGGGAAAAACCTGTTGATTGAAAGATCTGACACCGCCGATTACAATTGAAAATTTTCCCGCCGGTGTACCTGTCCAGTTCAGTTCTGCACGGAATCTGTTTTGATCCGGCAGTCTGACAAGTTTTACAGTACCTGTAACTTCAGTCGGAGTTGGAATATCAAATGATGTGGGCTGACCGAAGAAAGGAGTAAAAGAAAAATTGACATTACTGTTATAAGGAAAAACAAACTGATCGCCGAAAAATCTTCTGTCAGAATTAAAAAGCTCGTACTTTTTCCCGAGCACGGTATCAATGAGCACACCTTGCTCACGGTATCTTATTCTTAAATTTGTTATCCGTGCTAGTTCAGAGTTAATCCGAACTATGCCGGGAGTAATTGTATTATAACCAATTAATCTGCCGCCGGGAGAATAAACCGGATTTGATTTATCAGAAAGAATAACCTGCGCAGTTGAAATATTATCAGCTCTTCCGGTGCCGGTAATTTTTATGCCGCTTACCGAAATAATATTTGCAAATCGGCG
>DATHSU010000334.1:0-8791 GCA_035463895.1 Ignavibacteriaceae bacterium
ATGATAAATCACGACATTTCCAGAAAGTATCACTACTCAATGGAGGAAACTGCGCTTCTCATAAAGTCAGAATTGTTCTTTATTGTCGCAAAGAATGATATGATGGTAAATCCGGATGAATCAGTAAAACTAGCTGAATTGACTAAAGCAAGACTTACGATTCTGGAAAATGATTGTGGTCATCTAGCAGTTTCGTGTGAATTTGATAGAGTTAAAGAGGAAATAGATGATTTCTTTAAATGATATTCAATATTATTTTGAAATCTGACCTGTTGTCTTCCAGATCCATTTATGAAACTTGTGTATGAAGCCTATCGGTTCAGTGAACATTATAACACATTGGTTATCAATAATATCTAAACCATTTTCTTCACAATACTTCTTTGCCTCGGGTGAAGCTGATCCAAATTGCATCCAGATCTGGTTTATTCCAAGTTCACTGGCTTCTTTAACAACTTTTTCAGTTTCCGCAGGTGGAACAACAGTTACAATTGTATTTACTTTCTGCTGTATGTCTTTTAATGATTTATAAATCGGCTTTCCGTCTATTGTCCCGCCATTTTGATTGACAGCAGAAATATTGAATTTCCGATCATTAAGATGCTTAAAAATGGTGACACCAAATCCTCTTCCTTTTGATGAAACACCGACGATAGCTATATGACCGTTTAAAAATTTCTTTGCTTTGTTCTGATCTAACATTTTAGATAATCCAGTATTTATTTCAGTTGTTTTCTTTTGACTTAATTTTTTCAAAAATCAAAACATAAAGTGAAATTATCATAAGAACTAATGCCTGATAGAAAAACGGTGTTGAAAATAATTTATCGACTAATACACCATTTTCAATTAAGACATATTTCATCACATAGTATATAATTTTACTGAATATAACACTGATTACCAGCGAAATGATTCTGCTTTTTGTTTTTGAAAACAGAATAAAAAACAAAACTACATTTAGTAAAAGTTCTGTGCTCAACAATCCAGCTTTTATAATTGATGGGTGAGATGAAATTAAAAATGAAAAAAGCGGCAATGTTAATGCAATAATAAATGTATTCCGTTTTGATGTGTGAAGCAAAGCGAATAATAAAACAAACCGCATCGGATCTAGATAGTATAAAGGAAATGCCATTAAATGAGAAATGGCAGGAATGAAATAAATAAACGCCAAAACGGTAAAATCAAAAAGTACCGTTCCGCTTATTGATTTTATGACTGGTAATCTGATTGCTTTTTCCATAAAAGCCCCTGGTAAATGAACTGAAAAAAAAATTTATGTGCAAACATAATTTAAAAACCTGAAGCCTTCAACTGATAAATTAATCTGACACTAAAAGTCTTTTACAGTTTCTTTTTACAAACCAGTAAATTATTTTTGAGATTATTATCAGGTGATATTATGAAAAGAAGAGACTTCATCAGCAAATCCTTAAAAGCAGGCATTATTGCCGGTTCTGCGTTATCTATCGGTAACTATGAAAAATTGTTTGCTTACAATTCATTACTTACACAAAATGATTATCATCTCGCTGCAGTGAGGGGCGGTGAACCAGATATTATGTTTGATGAAGCCATTAAGGCTTTGGGGGGAATGAAAAACTTTGTAAAGAAGGGTCAAACCGTTGTTGTAAAACCGAACATCGGGTGGGATGTTCCTCCTGAACGAGCTGCAAATACGAATCCTCTGCTGGTTAACAGAATAATAAAGCATTGTTTTGAAGCCGGTGCTAAGGATGTTTACGTTTTTGATAATACCTGTGATAACTGGAAACTTGCTTATTCAAATAGTGGTATTGAAAAAGCAGCAAAAGATGCAAAAGCAAAAGTTGTTTCCGGTGCAACAGAGAGTTATTACCATAACGTTAAAATTGCAAAGGGCAAGAAACTAAAAGAAGCAAAAGTTCATGAATTAATTTTAAATTGTGATGTCTTTATTAATGTACCGGTACTTAAGCATCATAGCTCGGCTGATCTTACCATTGCAATGAAAAACTTAATGGGAATAGTCTGGGATCGCGGTTACTGGCATAGAAATGATCTGCATCAATGTATAGCCGATTTCACTTCATTCAGAAAACCGGATCTTAACATTGTAGATGCCTACAATGTAATGAAAAGAAACGGACCCAGGGGTGTATCAAAAGCTGATGTTGTTAATATGAAGTCTGTAATTGTTTCACCGGATATTGTTGCCGCTGATGCTGCATCTGCAAAACTTTTCAGCAAAGACCCCGAAAAGGTTGCACATATAAAAATTGCAAATGATATGAAGCTGGGAAAAATGGATTTAGAAAAATTAAATATATACAGAAAAGTTATTTGATCGATTGAAATCATTCACTCTCAGAAAAATCAGAATAGTTGTTTCAATATTATTCTTAGTATTGTTTGCGGCTGTTTTTCTTGACATACACCATTCGCTTCCTTCAGAGGTAATTAATTATTTTGTTTATCTTCAATTTGTTCCTTCAGTCTTCAAGTTTTTTAATACTTATACTCTGTTAGCAACGGGTTTTATAATAGTTCTCTTGTTCGTGCTTCTATTCGGAAGAGTTTACTGTTCAAGCGTCTGTCCGGTTGGAACTATACAGGACATTTCATCAAACATATCCAAAAGAATCAGTAAAGGGAAGTATTATAGTTTCTCAGGTGAATTCAAATGGCTTCGATACACCGTTTTGCTGATTACAGTGCTGTTAATATTTGCAGGTAATCTATTTCTGCTCAATTTACTTGATCCATATAGTAATGCAGGAAGAATATTTGCACAACTGATAAATCCAATGCTGATTGCTGGTAATAATTTTATTTCATCTGTTCTTGTAAGCTTTGACATATACACAGTTTATCCGGTTGATCCTAAATCATATTCTTACCTTCTGGCTCTTTTCCCAGCGATATTTCTTCTTGTGATTTTGTATTTATCATTTAAAAGGGGCAGGCTTTACTGCAATACAATTTGCCCTATTGGAACATTATTGGGTCTTTTTGCAAAATTATCCTTATATAAACTCAAAATTGAAAAAACCGAATGCGAAGGCTGCGGTGTTTGTGAAACAGTTTGTAAAGCCGAATGCATAGATTTTAATACAAAAGAAATTGATGAATCACGTTGTGTTTCATGTTATAATTGCATTGATGTCTGTCCATCGGAAGTTATTTCATACACAAATAGCTGGAAGGATAATAATCCATCAAGCGAGGAAAAGGATTCTACAAAGCGTGAATTCCTTTCGAAAACATTTCTTTACGTTTTTGGATTAACGGGCATTTCACTTTCGCAAATAAAAGTTATTCCTGAAAAAGAAAGCACAGTTCCTGTTCACCGAAAGTTAAACGTTTCACCTCCTGGATCTACAAGTTTAGATCATTATAACTCTGCCTGCACTGCTTGTCATTTATGTATAACAGCTTGTCCGACAAAAGTGTTACAACCTTCATTTATGGAATTTGGTTTTCTTGGAATTCTTCAACCATATATGGATTTTAAGACAAGCTTTTGTAATTATGATTGTGTTGTTTGCCTTGATGTTTGTCCAACTGGAGCTATAAAAACTTTAACTCCGGAAAAGAAAAAAACAATTCAAATCGGAAAAGCAATTTTTGTAAAGGAAAACTGTATTGTAGAAACAGAGAAAAAAGCTTGCGGCGCTTGCTCTGAACATTGTCCAACCAAAGCAGTAGATATGGTTTATTATAAAGATGAATTAAAAATTCCTGAGGTAACTGAAAAATACTGTGTGGGGTGCGGAGCCTGTGAATTCGCCTGCCCAACATTTCCGTACAAAGCAATTTATATCGAGGGAAATTCTATTCACAAAAAAGCCGAAAAACGAAAATTGGAACAAATCGAATTCCAGTTTGATCCTGAAGAAGACTTTCCTTTTTAACCAAAAAATATTAAAAGCAAAGCGTTTTTAATATTTTTCTATTAATCCAATCATGCAATCAAACAATCATAAAATTATCATACTTTTGTCGTAAAAATCCATTTCATTAAATATCCTTAATTCCTTAACTTTGCCTTAAAATTAAAGAACTATAACCGATAAAATTTTTATGACTTACGAAGAAGATAAACCTGTTTCTTATTGTGGAATATTTGGAATTTACGGCTCTGAAATAGCTTCTCAACAGGCATATTATGGTTTGCATGCATTACAGCATCGCGGACAGGAAGCATCCGGTATCGTTACCAGGTCTTTTAACGGTAACGGTAAAGCTCACTTTAATATTGTTAAGGGTGAAGGACTTGTTTCAGAAGTCTTTGAAGATACAACTCTGCTTAATGAAATACTGGCAGGTAATTCTGCTATCGGGCATAATCGGTATTCAACTACCGGTGCGGCTAAATCCAGAAAAAACATTCAGCCTTTTATGGTTAACTACCGTCTTGGAAATCTTGCCATTGCGCACAATGGTAACCTTACTAATGCCAAAGAATTAAGAGAAGAACTTGTGAATGAAGGTGCAATTTTCCAAACAACGAGCGATACAGAAGTTATTCTGCATTTAATAGCCAGATCTAAACTTGAAAATCAAATTGATCAGATACTTGAGGCAATGCGAAGAATTGAGGGTGCTTATTGCGTCACGATTCTTACAGATGATAAACTAATTGCAGCTCGTGACCCATATGGATTCAGACCACTGTCAATAGGCAAACTCGATGAGGCTTTTATTGTTGCCTCTGAAACCTGTGCCTTTGATATTCAAGCTGCATCTTTTTTAAGAGAAGTTGAAGCAGGTGAATTAATTGTAATTGATGATCAATCGTTGCATACCGGAGAAATACACTCTTACAAAATTGCAGAACAACCTGAACAGCAGAAGCATTGCGTTTTTGAATTTATTTATTTCTCAAGACCTGACAGTTTTATATTCGGACATAATGTAGATAAAATGCGCCGAAAACTTGGAAAAGTTCTTGCAAGGAAACATCCTGTAACAGATCCTGACGGTGAAAGAATTTATGTTATAAGTGTTCCGGATAGTTCCAACACTACGGCTCTTGGTTATGCAAGAGAATTGGAAAAAGAGGGGATTGATGCAAGATTGGAAATCGGATTAATCAGAAGTCATTATATTGGGAGAACTTTCATTCAGCCAGGTCAGAATCTTAGAGAAACCGGGGTTAGAATCAAATTTAACATAGTTAAAGGGGTCCTCGAAGGAAGGACAATTGTTGTAGTTGATGATTCTATAGTTAGGGGCACAACATCTAAACAGTTAGTCAAATTACTTCGTGAAGGAAATCCTAAATCAATTCATTTAAGAATATCCTCTCCGCCAATAATGCATCCGTGTTTCTACGGTATGGATTTTCCGAGCAGGTCAGAATTAATTGCCCATAGTAAAAATGGGAATATTGAAGAGATAAAAAATTATCTTGAAGTTGATAGTCTTGAATACTTAACTATCGATGAGATGTTAGAAGCAGTTTCTGAAGCAGGAGAAGAAAACTTCTGCACTGCCTGCTTCTCAGGTAACTATCCGACTCCTGTTGATATCAACTTTAAGAAGGAAATGTATGAAATATAATCTGCTCGTTCTTTTCATAGTCCTTATAACCGCAACTTTTTCTTTTTCACAAACAACTTACTTCATAAAATATAAAGACTTTGTATCTAATGAAGAAGTTGCACTTAAAGTTGCCGATCAAAAATTCAGTGACCAAATTTCTAACAGACTTTTATCCTTACCACAGTTTAATTTAAATTTTTTGGCCAAAGGATTAGCCAGGGAAGAAGAGGTTATTGGAAAAATTGTAAAAGTAACTTTCAATAAAGAAATTTCTGAAGCTGATTTTGCATCTCTTCTGGCAAACGATCCTCAAATAGAGTACTTTCAGAAATCTAATACCTATAAGATAGACAACACACCAAATGACTCTTTAGTTAACCAGCAATGGGGATTAATCAAAGTTCAAGCTTTTGATGCCTGGAATATTACGACTGGTGCAGATACGGTTCTGCTTGCAATAATAGATACAGGGATGGACTATGAACATCCTGATCTTGTCAATAAAATCTATTACAATACTGGTGAGATAGGGATGACACAGCCCGGTGACCCTTGCTGGACAGGGATTCCGGAAGATAAAAGATTTAACAACTGCGATGATGACGGTAATGGTTTTATTGATGATTATATGGGATGGGATTTTGTTGATCGTGTTGGTTTCCCATTTGATTCTTTAGGCGGTGATTATCTCGATTGGGACAATGATCCGATTGATGAAAACGGGCATGGTACTTTTATTTCAGGTATTGCAGGTGCAGAGACAAATAATATAACAGGTATTGCAGGCGCTGCACCAAATATTAAGCTATTGAATTTACGTGCTTTCGATCCCGGAGGTTATGGCGAGGAAGATGATGTAGCTGCCGCTATTTTATATGCTGTTCAGGCAGGTGCGAAAGTAATAAATATGAGTTTTGGAGATAATTCGTTTTCATTGGTTTTACGTGATGTTATCAGATACGCCTATTCTCAAAATGTAGTTATGGCTGCAAGTTCAGGAAATTCAGGGTCAAGTGCACCGCACTATCCATCCGGTTATGCTGAAGTTATTTGTGTTGGAAATTCAACCGATCAGGATTTTGTTGCACCCAGTTCAAATTGGGGATCTACACTGGATCTGGTTGCGCCGGGAAGTAGTATAGTAACCACTGCCAGAAATAATAACTATGCATCAATCAGCGGCACATCTGCATCAGCGCCTTTCGTAGCTGCTACTGCAGCTTTGATTTTATCAGTTGGAAATTATACTAATGAAGAAGTAAAGCAAATAATTAAATCAACAACCGATGATATAGGCGAGCCCGGCTGGGATTTGCGAAGTGGCTCCGGCAGGTTGAATATGAAAAATGCTTTAACAGTTCTTGCTCCTGCTGAAATTAAGTTCTTTTATCCATTAATGGATTTTGCAACAAATAAAGATACTATTGAAATTATAGCTTCTGTGCTTTCTCCGTATTTTGTAAGCTATAATCTGGAAATAGGGCCGGGGTTAAACCCTTCTGTATGGACAAAGTTAATTGAAAACGGCAAAAATCAATTTTCTCAGCAAACTATTTTTAGTTTAAATGTTTCTACTTTTTCAGAGGAGGCGTATACATTGAGATTAGTTGTTAATCAATCAAATGGAAGAACCCTGGAAGAAAGAATTAACTTCTATATTATCCGGACTAAACCACAGGTATTTATAGTAGGTGATGGTCCTATCTATTATGGTGATAAATCAACTATTCAGGCAGAGGTTTATACAAGCCAACGCTCGATCGTTCGATTGTACTACAAAAAATTTGGCACACAGGAATTCAATTTCATTACTCTGGATGGATTTAATACCAACAATCAGTTTGTAAAACAGTTTCATTACGGATTTATACCAAAAGATCTGGTTGAACCCAATAATTTTTATGAAGTTTATTACGAGGCAGAAAATCTTGCCGGATTAAAAACTACTGTTCTTGATTCAGCAAATAATCTTAATAATTTTATCTATAAAACTTCTGATTCACCTGATCTCGTCGCTTTTAATGAAATGCCTTTTACACTTCCATCGGGAGTTATATTTAAGGAACCTACAAGCTTTCTTTCTAATCAAGAAAATGAAGTTTTATTTCAGGAGTTTTATGCAACATCTGAATTATATTATTCCCTTTATCAATATCAGAATGATAACTTAGTTAAGATTGATTCCATCGAAGGCAGAATTCCAAGACTTTTTGGGGACTTCAATGCAAATGGTAAAAAAGATTTGATCAGTGTTATATATCCTAAAGGTTTTATTGACGAACAAACTCAAGCCGGTACATTCAACTTTCAGAATATTATAAATGATGAAAAAGTTTATTTTCCTCTTGTAGCTGATGACCTGAACGGCAATGGTATAAATGAGCTTATCACAAATGCCGAAGATAAAGCTTACGTTATTTGGAGAATTAATAGCGATTTGAGTTTAACTCTTTCGGATACTCTTTACAAAGTATATACTGACACACTCGAGCTCGGATTTGAATTTAATAATTACGTATATAATAACCTCGTAGTGGTTGATTCAGATGGTGATGGTAAGAAAGAAATATGGTTTGTTGATGCTGATGGGGATCTGAAAAGTTATAAATTAAATTCTGCCGGTAAATATGTGAAAAGCGATAGCTTGTTAACACCATTAAGAACTCCAAAAACAAATGCTCTCGCTGTTGGTGATTATGATGGTGACGGAACGCCTGATTTTGCAATTATATTTCAAACTAATGCAATAGCACCAAACTATATGGTTGTTATCCTAACTCATAAAAACGGACAGTTCAATATACTCTCTCAAAATGTTTTTCTTGATCAATCAGCTGAGTACTTCAGTTCAACATTCACGAGAGGTTATCAATCGCTGAAATTTGTTGATGTAACCGGCGATGGCAAAGATGAACTGGTTTTGAATATATTTCCATACTCATATATATTAAAATATAATACTGTTACAGGCGATCAAATTATTTTCTTCGATGAGGGAACTAATAACGTTCAGGTTTTTACTGGAGATATTAATCAAAATGGTGTTGAAGAAATTGCTTTCACTTATACAAATGGTGTAAGGTTTTTTGAATTTGCAGAATCTGATAGACCGGCTATTCCAAAGAATTTTAGTGGTTACAGCACTGCTTCTAACAATATAAAACTCACCTGGACCGGACAGACTGATTTTTATTACATTTATCGCGGTACTACACGAGATGATATTGCACTTGCCGATTCTGTGATGCAGTTTGAATATAAT
>DATHSU010000335.1:0-2963 GCA_035463895.1 Ignavibacteriaceae bacterium
TCGTAATATGAATTTCACCGCCTGCCCTGTTCCGCATTACTTTTATTGCATGATGAAATTCATCGCCTGTGAGTTCAATTACATTATCACCGCTGTTTACAAATGGTGAATAGTACAGTTCTATGTTAGAAGGATATTCCAATATCCAGTATAATCTCCGAATTTCTTAATTCATTTATTGCATATTCAATTCTGGCAACATAATGCGGAAGGATCAAAACCGTAAAACCGGCACCATATCCGCTTTTAAAATTATTTAACCCTATTGAAGCCTCTGAATTCTGTGTTGCACCGGCATCGGCAAATATTTGAGCGTACAGAGCAACCCTGTACGACAAAAGCTGCTTTGGTATTATTGGAATGAATTCCAGATTAATCTTCAGTTCTTCAATTATGGGGTAATATAATTCCGCTGATGTGAGGTAGGAGTGATTACCTTCAATCTTATAATTATAAAAACCTCTTATCTTGTCTTCCAATCCTATTATCGAATGATCATAAAGCGGAATTTTGTTACCAAGTGTAAAGCGACTAGTAAATCTCATTTTGTAATGAAGTTTTTCAATAAGACGGTTATAAGTCCTTAAGTCAACTCTGGCGACGTTGTAATTAATATCATTAATTCCCATTCCTTTAAAAATATAACTTACATTTGTATAAAAACCGCTTTTAGGAAATTGAGCCAGATCCCGGGTATCATATTGATAGCCTGCACCTATAGAATAAACCCTGTCGATTCTTTCGTTCGAAGCATTAAGTTCTTCAAAATAAAATGGAGATTCTATATAGTTGAATCCAAACCTTAATGCAAATTTGTGGAATAAATAATATCTTCTGCCAATTTCCAGTTCCCAGCTTATTACTTTCTGTTCAAACTGTTCACCGGCAATCTGCTCTGCTAACAGGCTTTTATTTGATACATCCGAGTATCCCAATCTTGTATAAAAAAAGATATTTTCATTAGCAATGAAATTGGGATTGAAATATGAAAGACTGACTGATGGATCATATCCAAATGCCGTAACGGCAGTAAGAGTTTCATTTCTGCCGCGGAAATTTTTTAATACTACGTTCATGCCAAAGGATAATTTTTTCCAATCACCCTCTTTAATACTCAGGATAGGAAATGGATATATATACCAGCTCTCTTCAATGATAATATTCAGGATATTAATATTGTTAATTATCTGCGGTACTAAAAATACCTGGTTAAAAATTCCTAAACTATAAATCCTTTCGCGGTTATAATCTGCTGTTTCATAATTAATCGTATCGCCTAATTCGAATGTTAACTCCCGAATAATAATGAACTCTTCAGTAATATCGTTCCCGGAAATAGAAATAGAATCAACTTTGAATGGATACATATAGTTTCCGTCATCACCGTATGACTGTGAAAACAATGTTGCAGAAAACACTAAAAGGTATGTTACTACAAAAAGAATCTTTATCATTTAATCTGAAATGATATATTAAAAAATTTTTAGATACTTGATACAACGATAATAAAAAGGAAGATAATATACCGCTCCATTTTCAGAGCGGCATATTTATATATATTAAATTTGAACCGTTTCTTCAATATACTCCGAGACAGGCAGACAGGTGCATACAAGATTACGGTCTCCGTATGCACTGTCAATTCTTGCAACTGAAGCCCAGAATTTGTTCTGTCTTGTCCAGTTTAAAGGATAAGCAGCTTTTTCTCTTGAGTAAGGAAAATTCCAGTTATCAGAACAAACCATTTGAATAGTGTGAGGGGCATTTTTAAGTACATTACTCTTTTGATCAGCTAGTCCCTGTTCAATTTCTTTTATCTCTTCCTTAATTGAAAGTAAAGCTTCGCAAAATCTATCCATTTCAAATTTAGATTCGCTTTCTGTTGGTTCAACCATTAATGTACCGGGTACAGGAAAGGATACTGTGGGAGCATGATATCCATAATCCATTAATCGCTTTGCAATATCTTCAACTTCAATATGAGCAGAATTTTTAAATTCTCTCATATCAAAAATAAGTTCGTGAGCTACTCTTCCATTTTTACCGGTGTACAATACTTTATAATGATGTCCGAGTTTTGATTTAATATAGTTTGCATTAAGTATAGCTATTCTGGTTGCTTCTTTTAATCCTTCAATGCCCATCATTTTTATATAAGCATAAGAAATAACGAGAATACCTGCGCTTCCCCAAGGGGCAGCAGATACTGCATTGATAGACTTGTCACCATTAATCTTAACAACACTGTGACCTGGTAAAAAAGGAACAAGATGTTCCGCAACACCAATAGGACCCATCCCCGGACCTCCGCCGCCGTGCGGACTACAAAAAGTTTTATGCAGGTTAAGATGGCATACATCGGCACCGATTGCTTTTGGTGTTGTCAATCCTACCTGAGCATTTAAATTTGCGCCATCCATATAAACCTGACCACCGCTTGCATGAATAAGTTCGCAAACTTCAACAATGTTCTCTTCAAAAACGCCATGTGTAGAGGGATAAGTTACCATTAACGATGAAAGAGTGTTTTTATGGAGCTCAATTTTTTTCTTAAGATCTTCAAAATCAATATTGCCGTTGGGATCACAGTTTATAACAACTGCTTTCATACCTGCCATAACAGCACTTGCAGGATTTGTTCCGTGAGCAGAACATGGAATAAGCACTATGTTTCTGTTTCCCTGTCCTATGCTTTCATGATATGCTCTGATTACTGAAAGTCCGGTGAATTCACCTTGTGCCCCGGAATTAGGCTGAAGAGATACTGCTGAAAATCCAGTAAGCTTTGCCAGATCATCTTCAAGTTCACTGAATAATTGATGGTAGCCTTTTGCCTGCTCAACCGGCGCAAACGGATGTAATTCTGCAAATTCAGGTATTGTTACACCGAGCATTTCTGTTGTTGCGTTCAGCTTCATTGTACATGAACCAAGCGGTATCATTGAGTGAACAAGAGATAGATC
>DATHSU010000336.1:0-11524 GCA_035463895.1 Ignavibacteriaceae bacterium
GAATTGATTTTAAGTCGCTATCTGAGAATGTATCATTTCCATTGAATCTTATATTCTTAAGTTCAAAATCACGCAATGATTGTGAAAAGGCTCCTTCAGCAAAAATTAAGGAAAAAAGAAGTATCCAGAGGAAATATTTTATAGATGGATTATTAGAGGTTTTAATAATATTCTGCACAATAAGTTCACAACTAAGTTATTATTTCAATATGAAGCTTAATCATAAGAGTTAAAAATTATTCAAGGGTTATGTCCTGATCAACTAATTTAAGGTTAGGATAATCTTTTCTGAAAATCTGTATAAAAAAGTTTTTCACATCTTTATTAGCGGCATTGGCAGATATGAACAATGATATTGGTTTTCTTGCCTCATTAATCAGATGCGCGTAATAAATTTCCTTATTACCAAAATCTATTATATATGAATAAATTTCACCGCCGCCGGAACCAACAAAATATGCCTGAGAATTATAATAGAGTAATTCATATCCGAAAGAAGGAAATTTAATCTTGTCAAGGAAACTTTCTCTGTGTGAGCCAGGTAGAACGCGTGATTGATAAATTGTTTCAAGCTTACCTTTCTTCTCTTCAAGAAGTACGAACTTAATTCCCCAATCAACATTTTCATCTGTTTCAATTACAGCGGCTATTTTTTTTCTAGGATTATCATCAAAAAAGCCCCCGAACGCCGATACAACTTCATTTCCTAAAACTTTTTTACTTAATTCCATTAACTGTAGTTTGTCTTCAAAATCGATTCTTGGTAAAACATCATCTCCTTTATCGCCGCAACTAGAAACTAATACTACGATACTCACAAGCAGTGAATACTTAAATATTTTATTTGATAACAACGGTAGTTCCTTTTCCAATTACTGTTAATAACTCATCAATGTTTTCATTGCTAACTGCAATAGAACCATTAGTCCAATTATACACAAATGGAAGATTTTTAAATATATAATTCAGTCTGCCTATTCCATGAATACCCACCATATTACCAAGCACCGTTTCAGTTTGTATACAATCATTGTAATAAAAATCGAATTTAATATCGTTGAATTCCCGTTGTGTGATATTGCCCCTTTTCAAAGCTTCCGCTCCATCATCAAGATTCGGATAATTTAATCTTAAATATTTATAATAATTGTGTGAAGAATCGATACTGCATATATTATAAGAGCCAACAGGCGTTGCCCCATCATTCTGCATCTTTTTTTTATCTCGCAGATTTCTGCCAAAACTGGCTCTGTAAGACTTAATTAAGACTGTATCTTCATAAACGTGAAGCATATAGTTTTTTCTGTCAATAAGAATATTTACTTCTTCCAATCTTGTGAAACCTTTTTTAAGCATTGCCTCTGAAATAGGAACATCTCTCAGGTTAAGAACAATTCCATAAACAACTGTTCCAGCCAGAAACAGAATTATTCCACTTATAGAAAAAATTATGTTTCTTGCAACAGTTTTATTAAAGAATGGTCTAACTGCTGTTAATATTTTTTTTATCTGTTCTAATTTCATCAGGAAATATTTTTATTATATTAAAATTAAATAAAAATGAAGTAAATAATTAGACTTTCAATTCGGCAAGTCATAAAAAAACCCAACCTTTTCAGATTGGGTCAAATTCTAATCTAAAAACATCACACTTCCATAATCTCCATCTCTTTATGCTTAATAATCTCATCAATCATTTTGATATGCTCATCTGTTACTTTTTGTACCTCTGATTCAAAAGTTTTTAATTGGTCTTCTGATATTTTCTTGTCCTTTTCTTCCTTTTTCAAGTGGTCATTTGCATCGCGACGAACATTTCTGATTGCGATTTTAGATTCTTCGCCAAATTTTTTAATAAGTTTTACAAAATCTTTTCTTCTTTCTTCAGTTAAGGGTGGAACAGGTATTCTTAAATTTGTTCCGTCGCTTACAGGATTAAAGCCTATATTAGCTTCCAAAATAGCTTTATCAATCACTTGTACCATATTTTTATCCCAGGGGGTAATTGACAAAGTATGTGCATCAAGGACTGATATATTTCCAACCTGGTTAATCGGGGTCATTGTCCCGTAATAGTCGACCCTGATACCATCGAGCAATTGCGTAGTCGCTTTTCCGGTTCTAACTTTTGCTAGTTCATTTCTAAGGGCTTCAAGAGTTTTATCCATCCGCTGCTTAGCATCTTTAATAATTGGGTTCATATCTCCCTCTTTTATTGTTTTTAAAATCTTTATCTAAGAAATATAAGTGCCAATTTGTTCGCCCTTGACAAGCTTTAATAGATTGCCCGGAACATCCATATTGAATACCATCATTGGTAAATTATTCTCCTGACATAAACTAACTGCAGTAAGATCCATTATTCTCAGGTTTTTCTTAAGAATATCTATATAGGAAATTTTTTCAAATTTTAATGCATCAGGATTTTTTTCAGGATCAGAATCATATACTCCATCTACCCGTGTCCCTTTTACTATAACGTCAGCACCTATTTCAACGGCTCTCAAAGAAGCAGCAGTATCCGTGCTAAAGTATGGATGACCTGTGCCTCCGCCGAAAATAATAACTCTTCCTTTTTCAAGATGGCGAATTGCTCTCCGTCTTATATAGGGTTCAGCAACTTCCTCCATTTTCAATGAACTCATTAACCTAGTGGCTATTCCTTTTTTTTCGATAGCATTTTGAAGTGCAAGAGAATTAATAATGGTTGCAAGCATACCCATTTGATCACCGGTAACACGATGAATACCCTGCGATGCAGCACTTAATCCCCGATAAATGTTACCGCCGCCAATTACTATTCCAAGTTCAACTCCAACTTCATAAACTTTTTTCACTTCATCAGAAAAAAAATCAAGCACATCAGAAGAAATTCCAAACCCCTTATTACCCATAAGCGATTCGCCGCTTAATTTTAAAAGCACTCTTTTGTATTTAAGATTTCCCATAAGCTGTAATTCTTTTAAAAGCCTGATTAAAAAATTTCGGTTCCTGTTTAAATATAAAAAAAAGGTCTTAATTAAATTAAGACCTTTTAATAATTAGCATTCTAATCACTTTTTTTCATCTCCAAGATGAAATCGCTTAAAGAGAGCAATTTTGGTTTGTGAGTTATATTTTTTATTGAACTCATTCACCAGATCGCTTACAGTCTTTGTATTGTCTTTGATAAAAGCCTGTTCAGTCAGACAACTTTCCTGGTAGAATTTATTAAGTCTTCCAGTTGCAATTTTTTCAAGTATCTGCTCCGGCTTGCCTTCTTTGCGGGCAAGTTCTTTGTAGATTTCCATTTCTTTTTCAACAATGTCTTTAGGAACTTCTTCGCGGTAAACACAAAGAGGGCGCATAGCTGCAACCTGCATTGCTATATCTTTACCAATTTGTAAGAGTTCATCTCTTCCTGCAGAAGCATTTTCAAATTTAACAATCACACCAAGTTTAGAACCCATGTGAATATAATCAACAAGCAACCCATTTTCGGTAGATTCAGTTGCGATTCTTGATATTTCAACTTTTTCGCCAACTTTACCCATAACCTGATCAATTTTAGCTTTGACATCAGAATCATTAGTAAGTTCGCTGACACTATTGAGTTTCTTATTATATACAGTTTCTAAGGCTGCGTGAGTAAGAGCCACAAAGTCTTCACTTTTTGCAACAAAATCAGTTTCGCAATTTACCTCAACAATTGCTGCAAATTTACTATCCTCAGACACCTTTGTTGAAACCATACCTTCATTAGCAGATTTTTCAGCTCTCTTTGCAGCAACTGAAGCGCCTTTTTTTCTTAAAATATCAATAGCTTTATCAAAATCACCATTAGCTTCAGTAAGCGCTTTTTTGCAGTCCATCATACCTGCTCCGGTTTTCTGCCTTAATTCGTTTACTTGAGCAGCAGTAATAGCCATAACTTAATATCCTTTCAAAATTTATTATTCAGAAGATTTCTCTTCGCCTTCATTTTTCTTAGTATTGTTAGAATCTTTTTGTTCAGCTTTATTCTCTTCGGCTTTTTTTGCTTTTTCAGCATCAGCTTTTCGTTTTTCTTCAGCCTTTTTTTCAGCTAATTCTTTTCTTAGCTTTTCTTTAGCAGCAGCTTCTTCCGCTTTTTCTGCTTCACGCTCTTTCCTAAGTCTTTCTTTTTCAGCAGCTTCTTCGGCTTTTATTTCTTTTAATTTTGCTTCACCTTCAAGTATAGAATCTGCCATAAACCGGGTAATTATCTCAATAGTTTTAACTGCATCGTCATTTGCCGGAATAATATATTCGGCTTCGTCAGGATCACAGTTTGTATCAACAATTGCAAAGACCGGAATTTTAAGCCGATGCGCTTCTTTAACTGCAATATCTTCTTTCTTAATATCGACAATAAAGATAGCTCCAGGAATTTTATTCATAGATTCAACGCCTTCAAGAACTTTTTTTAGCTTGTCTTTTTCACGGGTTAAGAATAACCTTTCTTTCTTAGTAATCTTATCAAAGGTTCCGTCGGTTTCCTGCTTTTCAATATTGTTTAATCTTTTAATACTTTTCCGGATAGTTGAGAAGTTTGTAAGCATACCACCAAGCCATCTTTCACACACCCAGTTCATACCGCATCTTCTTGCTTCTGTTTCTATAATATTCTTTGCTTGTTTTTTTGTGCCAACAAAAAGTACTCTTTTGCCATCAGCAACTAATTTTGAAATTTCTTCGGCTGCTTCAGTTAAAAGACCTTGGGTTTTTTTAAGATCAATGATGTGAATACCATTTTTCTCCATAAAAATGTAAGGTTTCATTTTAGGATTCCAACGGCGGGTAAGATGACCGAAATGTGCACCTGCCTCTATGAGCGCAGTTATGTCTACTTTTTTCATTATTTCTCCTGTTTAGCATCTACCTTCTTCAACTTTACCTTCCACCCCTGTTAATCGGGGCACAGGTGGTAAATCAGAAAGTATGATTATTTAAGTTTATGTTCGAGTTCGAGTTCGAGGGAAAACCTGAACAAGAAACTGAACTGGTAATTATCTTTTCGAAAACTGAAATCTTTTTCTTGCTTTGGGTTGTCCGTATTTCTTTCTTTCAACCATTCTTGGATCTCTTGTTAAGAGTCCTTGAGCTTTAAGCGCTGGTCTATAATCCGGATTCAAATCAATAAGTGCTCTTGCAATACTTAACCTTACAGCCTGAGCCTGACCTGTGGTACCACCACCCTTAACATTTACTTTAACATCAAACTTTCCTGCAGTTTCAGTAACCTTAAAAGGTAAAAGTATATCTTCACGACTTAATAATTGCGGAAAAAACTTTTCAAAGTCCTGGTTGTTAACGGTAATAACACCGGAACCGTTTCTTAGTATTACTCTTGCAACAGCTGTTTTTCTTCTTCCAACATAAATTTTATCGGCCATTAATTACTTCTCCATAAAGCTAATTGGTTCAGGTTTCTGTGCAGTGTGTGGATGATTTTCACCCACATAAACTTTTAATTTTTTAATTAGTTTTTTTCCAAGACGGTTTTTAGGAAGCATTCCTTTAACAGCATTCTCAACAATAAACTCAGGTTTTTTAACAAGCATATCCTGAATGTTAGTAATTTTCTGACCACCAGGATAACCCGAATGGCGGATATATTGTTTTAGAGTTTCTCTCTTTCCGGTTACTTTAACTTTATCGGCGTTTACAACAACAACAAAATCACCGGTATCCATATTTGGTGTAAAGATTGCTTTATTCTTGCCTCTGATAATTCTGGCAACCTGAGAAGCTAATCTTCCTAAAATCTGATCTTTCGCATCAACGAGATACCACTTTCTATCTGCGTCTTCTGTGCGTATAAATTTCGTTAATTTTTCTTGTTTCACGTATTTATCCTCCGAAACCTGAAATCATTTCAAATAAAGAGTCGAAAGATATGGCTTACCATTTGAAATGTCAAGAATTAACAAAGCTATTAATTAGGATAAAATTCTAAATTATTGCCCCGGATCCATACCGGGGCAAATGGTTGAAGGTAGACGACTACTTTAAATTTTGTAAATTAAACGAAGGCATCTCAAATTTTTGATAACCGGAAGGTGCTGAAAATAAAGAATTATCAAGTTTTTGCTTATTGACTTCCAATACTTCAAAAGTATTCAAATGCTTACCTGATTCATAAACTTTTGCAAGCATAGGGAAAAAACTTTGGGCAGAGAGCTTTGATGTCCAATCAGATCCACCCCCAGCCATAGGATTACCGGAAAAGAGAAATCCGCCGAGTTCGGTAGTAATCCATGCTTCGGTACTTAATCCTTCATCTTCGATTATCCATTTCTCACACTTATATCCATTAATAGTTTTTGATTCACCGGTTTTCTTGATTTTTGCCTTTGAAGTGCTTTCATCAAAATAGGATTCAGTGTCTATTCCATCCAGAGGCATTTCCATATACATTTTTTGCTGAGGCATTACTATAGTCATCTTCAATGCTTTGGAATCGAAGATCATAGCACCGGTTTCATCCATATCCTTAACTTCAAGCCGGAACTTGTCTCCTTTAACAAAATAATCCATTGTATGTTTCTTACCTTCTTCGGTAACCTGGATTTTAAGTTTACCTTCGAACTGAGACTGTGCAATAAGAAGGTATTGAATTGAAGAAACGAAAATTATGGTCAGAATAATGAAAAGATTTTTTTTGATCATTATTATATCTCCTTTTGTTTAGAAAAAAGTTGATCCGAAATTAAAAGTTTTTATCATACCAAAGAATCTTGGCTGGAAAGATTTAAATGCCTCTTCGCCAACCATCATCAGTTTTATGTTAAAGTCCTCACCTGTTTCTGTTCTAAGATAAACATTTTGAATATAATAATCCTCAATAATTTCAGGATCATTGTAATAAGCAATAAAATCTTTAAACTCCAGCTGATTTTGATACTTCTGTTCATTAAAATAATATTTTTCCTTTACCTCAATATGTATGTAAGGGGGCGGATCGTAAAGACCGTCAGAAGCCCAGAAAGTCACACCGTCGAGTTTATTCTTTATGTTTTGATCGATAAAAGTCCAGCCTCGGGGATATTTTATCGAGACATTAAGTGTACTCTCTTTATAAACCTGATCAAGGTTTGTTGTATCAGCGTTTATATCCCGAAACGAAAAACTTTGTGAAGCAGAAACATCGACAGGGTTTGAAAGTTCTTGCGGATCATTATCTATAAGTTCTTCTTTCTCCAATATCTGTGCTGACTTAGTATATTCATTGAATTCAACAGAATAAAACACCGGATTAACTAATGCACTTTTTATTGAGATGTTTGCCAGAAAAGCAATAATGAGGAATCCCAAAATATGCACAAAGATTGAGAGTACTGATGATCTCAACCATTTTAAGGATTCTGTTTTTTTGTCAGTCTGTGAATGCAATTGAATTAAACTTTATGTTTCATTTGATCTTATTATTTTGCTTTGAAGCATTTTTCAAATTCTGTAACTTTAAATTCTAGTTTTTAACAAACAAAAGAAAGTCCATGAATTATCTAATTACAGGCGGTGCCGGTTTTTTAGGCATTAATTTAGTAAGATATTTGCATTCCAGAGGTCATAAAGTTGCTTCTCTTGATATTGTTCCGTTTGATTACAAAGACATGAATGACAAAATTGAGATAATTACTGGTGACATTCGGGATAAGGAAACAGTTGAAAAAGCAGTGCAGGGGCATGATATAATTGTTCATACAGCAGCAGCGCTTCCGTTGTATAAACCGGAAGATATTTATTCTACCGATATTGACGGTACAAGAAATATGATTGAGGCCGGAAAACGTGCCGGAATAAAAAGATTCATTCACATCTCATCTACAGCGGTGTATGGAATACCTGATCATCATCCTTTACTGGAAGATGATAAACTCGATGGTGTTGGTCCTTATGGTAAAGCAAAAATTCTTGCAGAAGAAGAGTGTTTAAAAATGCGTAAAGAAGGAATGTGTGTCCCCATTCTTCGTCCCAAATCGTTTATTGGACCGGAAAGATTAGGAGTTTTTGATCTTTTATACGATTGGGCTTTAGATGGAAGAGGCTTTCCGATGATTGGGAATGGTAGGAATCGTTATCAGCTTCTTGATGTTGAAGATCTTTGTGAAGCAATTTATTTGTGCGCAACACTTGATGAAAAAATTGTTAATGATACATTCAACATTGGTGCAAAAGTTTTCACTACAATGAGAGAAGATTACCAGGCTGTTCTTGATAAAGCCGGTCACGGAAAAAAAATAAAATCACTTCCTGAAAAACCAATTATCTTTACGTTAAGAGTTCTTGAAGCAATGAAACTTTCTCCACTATATAAGTGGGTTTATGAAACTGCTTCAAAGGATTCTTTCGTTTCAATCGAAAAGGCTGAAAAAATTCTTGGTTATAAACCAAAGTATTCAAATAAAGATGCTCTGTTAAGGAATTTTCAGTGGTACATTGAACATCGGGATGAGTTTAAAGATACAGGTGGAGTTTCACATCGTGTCCCCTGGAAGCAGGGAATTTTAAGGTTAGCTAAAATTTTCTTTTGAGTTTTTTCTTAATTAAATGATTATATTTTCATTAAATGAATGAAGACCTCTTTAAACTAGATAAGAATTCTTTTTCTATAATTTCCTTAATGGAAAATGAAAATGATGTTCGATACTGGCTATCTAAAACACCTGAAGAACGAATTCTTGCAATTGAATTTTTAAGACAATTAATTTTCGGTTATGATCCGTCTACAGAAAGACTTCAGCGAGTTTTTGAAACTGCTGAATTTAAAACAAGTTAAATATCTTATAGTCGGTGGTTGGGCAGTAGGTTATTACGGACACCCGAGAGCTACAGGTGATATTGATATTTGGGTTTCCACAGAAACTGAAAATGCACTTAAGCTTGTTGAAGTATTTAAGGAGTTTGGTTTCGATGTTACTGATCTTTCCGTTGATTTATTCATAAAAGAAAATCAGATTACAAGAATTGGTGTTCCCCCTTTGCGAATAGAAATTTTTACCTCCATTTCAGGCGTAAATTTTGAAGAATGCTATTCAAAACGTAAAACTGAAAAAATAGATGATATTGAAATGAATTTTATCGGATTGGAAGACCTCAAAAAAAATAAAGCAGCAGCTAAACGTTACAGAGATTTGGACGACCTGGAACGATTACAATCATAGGGTTGATATTATTAATTAAAAAAGGAACAGACTATGGCAACAAAAAAAGATTATCTAAAAGAAGTAATTAAACATATAGAGATTAAGCGACACAATATTGTACCGCTTGTTGATGATATGAAAGATATGGCTTTCTCAGCAAGAGACTTAAACCGTGCTGCATCAATTTATAATATGATGATACAGGATAAAGAATGCGGAATTATTCTTACACTTGCAGGAAGTTTGTTTAGTGCAGGATTGAAAAAAGTAGTTTACGATCTAGTTATGAATAATATGGTTGATGCAATTGTTTCCACCGGTGCTATTATTGTTGATCAGGATTTTTTTGAAGCACTTGGATTTAAACATTATAAAGGAACCAAGTTTGTAGATGATAATGAAATGCGTGAACTTATGATTGACAGAATTTATGATACTTACATTGACGAGGAAGAACTAAGAATCTGTGATGACACAACTGCCAAAATATTTGATAGTCTTGAACCAAGACCATATTCATCACGCGAACTTTTATGGGAATTCGGAAAATATCTTGAAGATAATGGCGGACCGAAAGTAGATGATTCCGTTATATGGGCTTGCTATAAAAAGAACGTCCCGATTTTTGTGCCTGCTTTTTCAGATTGTTCAGCAGGATTCGGATTTGTTGTTCATCAAACCAATAATCCGGATAAACATATTTCTTTAGACGCTGCTAAAGATTTTCTGGAATTAACGAAAATTAAACTTGCCTCTAAAATAACCGGCATATTTATGATCGGCGGAGGTGTTCCTAAAAACTTTACACAGGATATAGTTGTAGCCGCCGATATACTTCAGGAAGATGCCGAAATGCATAAGTATGCTATTCAGATTACTGTTGCAGATGAAAGGGATGGTGCTCTTTCCGGTTCAACACTAAAAGAAGCAAGTTCCTGGGGTAAGGTTGAAACAACTTATGAGCAAATGGTTTACAGCGAGGCTACTATTGCTATGCCGCTGGTTGCAGGCTACGCTTACCATAAAGGTGACTGGAAACAAAGAAGTCCTAAAGAGTTCCAAAAATTATTTTTTAAAGAAACTGCAGCCGTTTAATTTAATTAATGCTTTCTTTACGCCTCATCCGTTGAGGCGTTTTTGTTTTAAATTGATCAGGATAATTTTAATAAAACTTCTGTGAAACAATTGTTTTTTGAATTTAAAAGAATGAATTTTCATTCAGTATTTATTTTTAACAAGGAAATTGTTTAAATGAAAATTATAATTGCAGGTATGGGAGATGTTGGATACCATCTTGCAAAACAACTATCCAGTGAAGCACATGATATTATTGCAATTGATACTAACCAGCAAAGATTATCTTATACTGACTCGATGACTGATATTTTAACAATCAATGGTTCCTCCACTTCAATTAAAATTCTTAAGGAAGCAAAAATTGAAAGGGCAGATTTACTTGTTGCGGTTACTTCTTCAGAAGAAGTTAATTTAACAACTGCAATATTAGGCAAAAGACTCGGAGCAAAAAGAACAATTGCCAGGGTGAGCAATGCCGAATATATGGAATTTGAAAATACTGTAGGTTTCCAGGCAATGGGGATTGACTTCATGATTTACCCCGAAGAGCTTGCCGCAATGGAAGTAGTAAGACTAATTAACCGGACCGCTGCAACCGACGTAATTGAATTTGAAAAGGGAAAAATTTCTGTAATCGGTTTAAGGTTGGATAAAAGTGCTACGGTTATACATCAAAAATTAATTGAAGTAGCAAAAGAGAATCCAAGTTTAGATTATAGAATAGTAGCTATCTACAGGAACTTCAGAACAATAATTCCAACGGGTAATGATAAATTTTTACCTAACGATCAGATATTTGTTGCAACAAAACCGGAAGGTATTGAAAGTATATTAAAACTTGCCGGCAAAGAAAATATAAACTTCAATAATATAATGATTCTTGGCGGCGGTAAAATAAGCAGGAGAGTAGCATCAGTATTAAGTAAAACTATGACTGTGAAAATCATTGAGTCAGATGAAGAAAAAACTTTTGAGCTTGCCGATCAATTACCCGACACACTGATCATCCGCGGTGATGGTAGAGATATAGATCTGCTTGCACAGGAAGGCATTATTGATGTTGATGCTTTTGTTGCTCTTACAGAAGATTCAGAAACCAATCTTATCTCCTGCCTGATGGCAAAGCATCTCGGTGTAAAGAAAGCAATAGCACTGGTAGACAAAGCAGATTACATCCCGCTTACACAAACTATTGGACTCGACTCTTTAATAAACAAAAAACTAATTGCTGCAAACAGCATTTCCCGCTTCATAAGAAAACGTGAATTGGTTGCCTATGCTTCACTTGAGGGAATTGATGC
>DATHSU010000337.1:0-1889 GCA_035463895.1 Ignavibacteriaceae bacterium
GAAGATATTATAAGCAATATTCTCGGTAAGAAGGATTCGCTTGTTATTATGCCGACCGGAGGGGGTAAATCGCTTTGTTACCAGATTCCCGCTTTAATTTTTGATGGTTTAACAATAGTAATTTCTCCCCTTATTTCACTCATGAAAGACCAGGTTGAACAGCTCCGGCAGCTTGGAGTTAAAACCGACTTGCTAAATAGTTCGCTTTCACCAGATGAGTATAACAGAAATTATGAAAGTGTTGTGAGCAAAAAAGCTAAGCTGCTCTACATTGCACCGGAGTCGCTTCAGAAAAATGAGATTGTAAATCTACTTAACAATGTTAAGGTCGATTGCATAACTGTTGATGAAGCTCACTGCATTTCGGAATGGGGACATGATTTTCGGAATGACTATCGTCAGCTTGGCAGCTTCAGAGAAGGTTTTCCCGGTGCTGTTTGTATAGGACTTACCGCAACTGCTACACCTCGAATTCAGGATGATATTATTAAAAATCTGAATATGTCCGGTCATAAAAAATTTATTGCAAGCTTTAACCGTGAAAACTTATTTCTGCACATTATTCCTAAAAGAAAACCATTCGAGCAAACAGTTGCTTTCCTTAACGAACACAAAAATCAATCGGGAATCATATATTGTTTTTCACGGAAACAAGTTGACGATCTTAGTAAGAGTTTGTCGGAAATAGGTTTCTCAACAAAACCATATCATGCCGGTTTATCTGATGAAGAAAGGAATGAAAACCAGGATCTTTTTATTAAAGATAAAGTACAAATAATTGTTGCAACTATTGCATTTGGAATGGGAATAAATAAATCCAACGTTCGCTTCGTACTTCATTACGATCTTCCTAAAAACATTGAATCATATTACCAGGAAATCGGCAGATCGGGTCGTGATGGTGTCCGTGCTGATTGCCTTTTGCTTTTTGGCTATGGTGATATTTCCAAGATAAATTATTTTATAGATCAGAAAGAAGACCCGGTTGAAAGACGATCTGCGGAAATGCATCTTCAGGCAATGGTGCAATACGCAGAAACGGAAGTATGCCGCAGACGACCACTGATAAATTATTTTGGGGAGGATTATAAAGAAGACTATTGCGGAATGTGTGATAATTGCACAGTCGATCAAAAAGACACTGTTGACGTAACAGTGAATGCACAAAAGTTTTTATCGGCAATAAAACGAACCGGTGAAGTGTTCGGTGTAAATTATATTATTGATGTTTTATGCGGTGCTGAATCCGACAGAATTTTAAGCAACGGTCATCAAAACCTAAGTGTATATGGTGTTGGTAAGGAATTAAATAAAAAACAATGGCAGATACTCGCACATCAGTTCATCAGGAAAGAACTTATCAGAAGAGATAACGAATTCGGCAGCTTGAAACTAAATGAAACCGCAAATGATGTTCTTTTCAAGAATAAAAAAGTATCCGGATTTGTAAAAGAACCGGAAATCTCACGAAAGAAACTGAAACGTACTGATGAAGATTATGATAAAAATCTCTTTGAACTTCTCAGAGCTGAAAGAAAGCATATCGCTGATTCACACAACATACCGCCGTTTGTAATATTTTCAGATGCATCACTAATTCAGATGGCAAAAGATTTCCCGGTGAATGAAGGTGAATTCTTGCGCATATCAGGTGTTGGAATAAATAAGCTTGAGCGTTATGGCAAGGTGTTTATATCAATTATACAAAAATATGTGGATAAGTACGGAACAGGAAGTAAAAGTGTGAAAATAAGAACCCGTAAAAGAGGTTCTCGGATTGATAAGCCCCGGCACATTCAGGTTGGTGAATCTTATAATGATGGAAAGTCGATTAAAGAACTTGAGGAAGAGTTCAATGTAAAAACACAAACTATTATTAGTCACCTTGT
>DATHSU010000338.1:0-6771 GCA_035463895.1 Ignavibacteriaceae bacterium
AAAGCAGACGAACTAATGCGCTCGAATAGCAGCTATTCAGAGTTGAAAATGACAATTGTAAAACCAAACTGGTCAAGGACTATGGGAATGAAAGTCTGGGCTCTTGAACCTGATTATGCAATGATTTTTATAACAGAACCCGCCCGCGATAAAGGCACTGTTACACTCAAAAGAAAAAATGAAGTCTGGAACTGGCTTCCATCTGCGCAGAGGATCATTAAAATTCCACCTTCAATGATGCTGCAGTCATGGATGGGATCTGATTTTACAAATGATGATCTCGTACGACAGTCATCTGTTGTGAATGATTATAACCATAAACTTATCGGTGAAGAAAAACTAAATGGGTATGACTGTTATAAGATTGAAATGATTCCTAAACCGGAGGCAGGAGTGGTTTGGGGAAGAATAGTTACCTGGATTGCTAAGAATAGTTATCTTCAGTTACAAGCAGATCATTACGATGAGGACAATGTGTTGATTAAATCCTTTATTGGCAGTAAAGAAAAGAAAGTTGGAGGAAGAAATATTCTTACTTACTGGGAAATGATTCCTGTGGACAAACCCGGCAATAAAACCATTATGGAGTATGAATCAATTCAGTTTAACTATAAGATTGATGAGAATTTCTTTTCAGAACAAAATATGAAACGTGTCAGGTAGCGCAGAGCGCAAAGAGCGCTGTGCATAGATCAAAGTATTAAAAGTAGATCGTAAAAATAAACATACATTCAGTTAGACCGGATATAAATTTTAGAATGGTAAACAATTTCAAAATAATGATAAAAATAAGAAATAAATTCGCAGCAGATGGCTCTGCTCTATGCACTATGCTCTCAGCGACTTATTATTAAAGGCTCAAGTATGAAAACATACATTACTCTCGCCTGG
Source organism: Ignavibacteriaceae bacterium (assembly GCA_035463895.1). Taxonomy (GTDB): domain Bacteria; phylum Bacteroidota; class Ignavibacteria; order Ignavibacteriales; family Ignavibacteriaceae; genus JAGXRK01. The sequence goes on from DATHSU010000338.1 coordinate 892, forward strand.
AGAAATCTCTGGAGGAATAAACGGCGAACACTTATTGCTGCGTCATCAGTTTTCTTTGCAGTGATTCTAGCACTACTGATGCGCTCGATGCAGACAGGCTATTATGATTATATGATTGATTCTTCTGTAAGAACTAACACCGGTCATATACAGATTCAGGGAAAGGAATACTGGGAGAAAAGATCATTCGAGGAAAGTATGATTCTTGACGATGAGATGATTGATAAAGTTAATCAGATTAACGGAGTTGAGTTGACCGTAAAAAGACTGGAAACTTTTTCCCTTATCTCTTATGGAATGGTTACAAGAGTTGTGCAGGTTGTCGGCATTGATCCTGAAGAAGAAGATAAACTTACATCGCTGAAAAACAGAATCGTCAAAGGTGAATATCTTACGAACAATTCAAAAGGAATAATACTCTCTGAGGGTTTGGCTGATTTACTGAATGCTGATATTGGTGATTCAATACTCATATATGGACAAGGGTTATATGGTATTACTGCTGCAGAACTCATACCTGTTCAGGCAATAGCCAGGTTTTCATTACCAGCACAAAATAAAGCTTATGCTTATCTGAGTCTTCCGTATTCTCAATGGGTTTACTCGGCGCCGGAACGGCTAACATCTTTATCTATCATGATTGAAAATCGAAAGCAAGTGTCTGATATTCAGGAAAAAGTAAGAACAATGTTTAATCAAACTGATATGCTGGCAGGGGAAGAATATGACATTTTGTCCTGGGAAGAACTCTCTCCCGAACTTGTGCAGTATATCCAGATTGATAATGCACAGGGAATAATAATGCTCGGTATTCTTTATATAGTCATAGCATTCGGAATCTTCGGAACAATTATGATGATGACCGCAGAAAGAGTTAAAGAGTTCGGAATACTACTTTCAGTGGGAATGAAAAAATGGAAACTCTATCTGGTAACAACGCTCGAAACGATTTTCATCTCTTTTATTGGTGTTGTTGCCGGTGCGGTGGTAAGCTTACCACTGGTAATTTATTTTGTAAATCATCCAATTCCGTTGACAGGAGAAATGGCAGATACAATGCTTGCCTGGGGATTTGAACCGATTCTGCCATTTGCACTTTATCCCGGGATGTTTATTGCACAAGTATGGACAGTTCTGGCTATTGCAATTGTATCAGGATTGTATCCCATAAACTTTATCAGAAAGATTAAACCGGTTGAAGCAATGAGAGGTTAATATGTTATTAAGTCTTGCCTGGAGAAATATCTGGAGAAATAAAAGACGCAGTATGATTATAATTGCTGCTATTGCAGTTGGCTTATTGTGCGGATTGTTCGCAAGCGCAGTGATGTTCGGTATGGGCGACTCTCTGATAAATACAACCATAGATCGGGATCTTGGACATATACAGCTTCACACAAAAACTTTTATAGATGATAAATTGTTAACTGACACAATACCTGCTGCGCCAAAAATTCTATCTGAAATAAAAACTCAACCCAATGTTACGGGTGCTTCAGCAAGAATAATTATCGAAGGCATGATATCATCCGCAACATCATCTGGAGGTGTAAGAATAACCGGAATAGCACCTAATGATGAAAAATACGTAACAACAATACACAATCAGATTGTTACCGGAAGTTATTTCGAAAATGATGAAGCTAATCAGATTTTATTAGGCTATAAGCTCGCAGAAAACCTTGGAATAAGAGAAAGATCGAGAGTGGTTTTAAGTTTTCAGGGATTGGATGGATCAATTATTTATGGAGCATTCAGAGTAACCGGAATTTTCAGAACTGAATCTACAATGTTTGATCGTTCAACAGTGTTTATAAGAGAAAATGATTTGTTAACTCTGTTAGACTCTGATCCAATTTATCACGAGATAGCGATAAGATTAAACTCAGTTCAGAATGTTGATTCACTTTACGTTGATCTGCAAATCTTGTACAATTTTTTATCTGTACAAAACTGGAAGGAACTAGCACCTGAATTAAAGCTAATGGATGAAATGATGGGACTTATGATGAACATTTTTTTAGGTGTGATACTTTTTGCCCTCTTATTTGGAATAACGAATACAATGCTTATGTCGGTGATGGAAAGAGTCAGAGAATTCGGGGTGCTTATGGCTGTCGGAATGAAAAGACGTAAAGTATTTTTAATGATAATTCTTGAAACAATCGTTCTTTCATTTTTTGGCGGTATAGTTGGAATAATACTGGCATCAATAACTGTTGCATATTTTGGTGTTGCGGGAATCGACCTTTCAGCTTTTGCAGCAGGGCTGTCAGAGTTTGGTATGGATGCAATCTTGTATCCGATTTTGCCGATTTACTTTTATGCATCAATTACAATTATGATTTTATTTACAGCAGTTTTCTCGGCAGTTTATCCGGCAATTAAAGCTATAAGACTAAAACCGGCAACTGCAATCAGAACCTTTTAAAACAATTTGAACCAAATAGGAACATAGAACACATAGTCTTTGAATTTCTATTGTGACATTTTGTGTCTATTTGGTTAAAAAAGGAGAAAAATATGGCGCTAATTCAGATAAACAAAGTAACAAAAGTATATGACGGAACAGCTGTTCCTGTTAGAGCATTAAATGAAGTTGATTTAAAAATCGAAGCAGGTGAGTTTACTGCTATTGTTGGTCCATCTGGTTCCGGTAAGACGACTTTACTAAATATTATCGGTGGACTTGATGTTCCAACTTCCGGAAGTGTTATTGTTGATAAAATTGATATATCAACTTACAAACCTGATGAACTTGTAAATTTCAGATTACATCATATCGGATTTGTTTTTCAGGCATATAATCTCATTCCTGTATTTACTGCAAAAGAAAATGTTGAGTTCATCATGCTGTTACAGGGATTAAGTAAATCAGAAAGAGAAAAGCGGGCAATAGAATTACTTGAAGAAGTTGGATTAGGTGACCGAATTAATAACAAGCCATCCGAACTTTCAGGTGGACAACAGCAGAGGATAGCAGTCGCAAGAGCACTTGCTTCCAGACCATCTTTCGTTCTTGCTGATGAACCGACGGCTAATCTTGATTCAGCTACAGCTGATTCCTTACTCGATCTGATGGAAAACCTTAACAAAGAATTCAATATGACATTTATCTTTTCAACTCATGATCAGAGAGTAATAGACAGAGCTCATCGTGTAATTACTCTTCACGATGGAGCAGTTGAGAAGGATGAAATTGCAACTTTGAACCAACAAAACTCTTGAACGATTGGGTGATTGGATGATTGAGTTCAAATCAATCAATCAATCATTCAAGCATTCAGTGAAGTAGAAATTATTGATATGCAGAATAAGTTATTAATCATATTATTATTTTCGTTTAACGTTTCCTTTGCTCAGTTATCTTCATTTGATTATAATGGATATACCAAATATCTGTTCAGTTCTGTAAAGTATCCAATCATTAATGAAAGATTTAACGATCACCTGCTTCATTCAAGGTTAAATACCAGATGGTATCCTGTTCAATCAGTAACCGCCGCATTAGAATTAAGAACAAGAATTTTCTATGGTGAATCTGTTGAGAATATTCCCTTCTACTCAAATCTGGTTAAATCAAAACAAGGATTGTTTGATCTGGATGTTTTGCTTTGGAATGAGAAAAAAACTATCGGTTATGCTGAGATTGACAGACTATGGCTGGATTATGTTAGAGATAACTGGCAGTTTACAGTTGGAAGACAAAGAATTGCCTGGGGTACAAGCTGGGCATGGAATCCGACAGATCTATTTAATCCCAAAGATGTACTTGATTTTGATTACGAAGAAATGCCAGGTGCAGATGCTGTAAGAATTCAATATTATACTGGTCCGGTTACAAAAGTGGAACTAGCTGTCAGTCCGGGAAAAGACAAAACGGATTTGACTGCTGCCGGTTTAATCTCATTTAATCAATGGAATTATGATTTCAACTTAATTACAGGATATAAAAAAGAGAGATGGGTTATTGGCGGCGGATGGGTTGGTGATATAATGGATGCCGGATTTCGTGGAGAGGTTCTAATTTCGCAAGCTCCAAAACAAAAATATGATTCACCATATTATCAGCTTAATGATATTGAGCCTTTGTCATCTGATAATCCTTATGTTTCACTTGTAATCTCTGGAGATTACACATTTCCAAACTCATTTTACATTCACACAGAATTATTATTTAACAGCAACGGAACAGACAAGTATGCTTCAGTTTATCGAAATGAAGCAATTCAATTAGATATGCTGACACCTGCCCGCTGGTCAATCTTCCAGGAGTTTGCATATCAATTTACTCCGTTATTAAGAGGTGGAATTTTGGGAATATTCAATCCTGATGATAAGTCATCTGTAATTGTTCCATCAGCAAGTTATTCGGTCATTACTAATCTTGATTTTTATCTTATCGGATTTATATTCGGTGGGAAGATATTCAGTGAATTCGGAGATTCAGACTCTTCAATTTTTGTGAGAATTAAATTTTCTTTTTAATTACCATTCTTAAAATAAACGAAGTTAATTAGTACTTAACTCTTGCATTACATATCTGATTTCTTTTAGTTTTAATTATTAAAATTAAAAATAATTCGTCAACCACGTTTAATATCACCTTAATTTGTATATTAAGATTGATATATTTTTAATCTAACTGTCCGATATAATAATATTAGAGGAGATAACCCGATGAATAAACATATCTTAATTTTCTTACTTCCAGCCTTACTTATTTTTACTTACTGCGGAAAAACGACAGAAGACAAACCGGTAGAAAAACCAAAAACCGAATCTGAAGAAAAAACCGGCATAAAAGCACTGGATGAATTTGTAGATAATTTAAAAAATGTACAAAAAAGTATTGAAGAAGGGAAAAAATATGAGGTTGTTGATTTCAGGGATTTAAGAGCACTACTACCAGAATCATTAGGCGAATTAAAAAGAACTAATGCCGAAGGAGAAAAAAGTGGAGCGATGGGTTTCACAATCTCAAAAGCAACTGCAAATTACAATACAGAGGATTATTCCAACACAATAAATATAGAAATTACTGACTTAAGTGGTGCAAGCGGATTAGGAGGTTGGGCTGCCTGGGGCTGGGCAATGACTGAGATTGATAAGGAAACCGAAGCTGGTTATGAAAAAACCTTAAACTATAAAGGTCATAAAGCATTCGAAAAATTTAACACAACAAATCAGAATGGCAGCTTTGAAGTTTTAGTTTCAGGCAGATTTATGGTCTCGGTTAGCGGTTACAATGTACCGGCACAATTAATTAAAGATGCCGTTGGTCAGATAGATATTAGTAAACTCGAAGAAATGAGAGAAGCCGGAGCTATTTCCGAATAAAAATTTCTTTTTATTATTCATTCATATCAAAAGGAGTACAGTATGAATCTTTTCGAACGTGCAAAAAATATTCTTATCACACCTAAAACAGAATGGGAAGTGATTAAGATCGAACAAACATCTGTTAGCGATTTGTTCACCAAGTATGTTCTTATACTCGCACTTATTCCAGCAGTTGCTGGATTTATAGGACAATCACTTGTGGGTATTTCCTTAGGACCTTTTGGCTCTTATAAAATGCCAATCGGGCGAGGTTTATTATATTTGGTTTTATACTATGCAATGACTGTTGGTGCGGTTTATCTGCTTGCATTTATTGTTGATGCTCTGGCACCATCCTTCGGCGCAAAAAAGGATATGCTAGCTTCTCTAAAGGTAGTTGTTTACTCATATACCGCTGCATGGGTTGCTGGAATATTTCAGATAATTCCAGTACTTGGTTTTCTTGGAATTATTGGTAGCCTTTATGGATTATTCCTTCTTTACTTAGGACTTAAAATTGTAAAGGAAACTCCACAGGATAAACTTGTAGGTTACTTT
>DATHSU010000339.1:0-8555 GCA_035463895.1 Ignavibacteriaceae bacterium
ATAAATATAACTTTAACTCAAGACTTTATAATATTTATAAATTTGGCTCTTAACCGGGATTTTTAAGAACTTCCAAATATTTAATAAAACCGTTTCCATCTACTAAAAAAACAGCTTATTTAAAAACATCAGAAAAACAAATTTACTTGCGCTTTTTCTCTAAACTTTAATATAATTTGAATTCTTGAGATAATTTTAATTAGTAATGCTTATAATAAAAAAGTTATAACAAGTATGATGACAAAAAGTTCAATTAAAATATTCCGTTTTTTTTAGTCCATTCTTTAAATCCTTGTTCAAGCTGTTCAAAAGAATTAATGGCAAACAGAACTGGCTGAAGATGCCAAACATCATATTCCTGAGCAACTATTTTTTCAGGATCAAAGTCCAATACTTTTACATTATCTGAAAGAGCATTCTGTACTTCACCAAGTGACGAAAGAATTCCGGCACCGTAAATTCTCATACCCTCCGGCTTTCTGATCAAACCAAATTCAACAGTAAACCAGTGAAATGTTTCAAGTTTAGTTCGGTTTTCACCTGCAGCATTTAATGCTGCCTCGCCGAACATTTGATAGAATGAAGCGAAACTTATATTTGTTAATAACGGCATATGTCCGAATATATCGTGAAAAAGATCAGGTGCAGGCGTGTAATCTAGTTCTTCTTTTCCGCGAATATAATCTGTTGATGGAAAAACTTTCCTTCTAAGCATTTCAAAAAAATTCTGTTCGTGGATAAGTCCGGGAACACGGGCAACTTTCCAGCCTGTAATTGAATTAAAAATATGGGAAAGTTCCTTTAAAGAAGGAATTCTTTCGGGTGAAAGATTCAGGGTTTTAGCTCCTTCAAGATATTCCTCACAAGCTCTTCCAGGTAAAAACTTCATCTGTCTATCGTATAAGTACTTCCAGGAATCGTGATCTGACTGCGGATAATCAGGATAAACTATTTCATCATGTTCAGGTACAGGTTCTGTTAGTCTTTGAGGAATACATCTGGGATCTATTCCCTGCTCTGCAGCTTTTTCATAAGCTGACAAATTTTGATTTTCTTTTTTTTCTTTCATAATGGTTACTTCTTTGTGTTTTAATGCTTAAAAGTTAACAATAACAAAAAATTATTCCAATAAAAATTTTCTCAATAAACTGGTTCATTTATAATCAACTCGCTTGATCATTATAAATATAAAACCTTTTGATGATTTTGAAAAAGACTATTCATACTCTAACTTTGTATCAAATATTATGAAGAAAAATTTCGTACTGATAACAGGTGCATCTTCTGGCTTAGGATTAGAATTTGCACAACTAGCTGCTTCAAAGAATTATAATCTTGTTCTTATTGCGCGCAGACAAAAAGAATTAGCACGAATTTCTGAAACATTGAGTTTACAGCATAATATTATTGTACATACCATAGAAAAAGATCTCTCACTCACTTCGTCTGCACGGGAGATTTTTGAAGAAGTAAATGAAAAATTTAACCTGGAAATAGACATTTTAATAAATAATGCCGGTTTTGGTACTAACGGAGAATTTCACTTAAATAATTTTAATACTGAATTAGATCAGATCAGAGTAAATGTATTATCTCTTGTTGCATTAACAAGGTTATTTATTCCCGGAATGATGGAAAGAGATAAAGGAATAATATTAAATGTTGCTTCAACAGCAGCATATCAGCCAGGGCCATATATGTCGGTTTACTATGCCACAAAGGCTTTTGTAAAGAATTTTACTTTAGGATTAAATTATGAACTAAGAGGTACTAATGTAAAAGTTACACTGTTTGCACCAGGTCCAACCAGAACAGAATTCCAGAAAACAGCGAATATGAAAGACTCTATCGTCGCAAATGAGATGTTGATGATGGATGCACAAAAAGCGGCAAAAAATGGTTTTGAAGGGGCCTTAAAAGGTAAAAAGGAAGTAATACCCGGTTTTAAAAACAAACTCGGAGTATTGGCAGTTAAATTGCTGCCTGAATTTGTAATAACGCGTATAGTAAGTAAAGTAAACAAAAACCGAATCAATAAATGATTGAATCAAGTATTCCGGATTTTACATTTTATCAATCCTGTGTTATTCCTTACCGGGTTAACAGCGGCAAAATTGAAGTTCTGCTAATAACATCCTTACGAAAAAAGAAATGGATTGTTCCTAAAGGTTTTGTTGAATTTAATTTGTCAGCTTTTGAGTCGGCCAAAAAAGAAGCTTATGAAGAAGCAGGTGTGCTTGGTGCTAACGAAACTACTGAACTAGGTGAATTCCGGATTGAAAAAGGTGCCGGTTTAACTATAGTAAAAGTTTATTCTATGGAAGTGACTGAAGAACTTGATTCGTATCCGGAAATGAATATGAGAAAACGGAAATGGTATGCTTTAGAAAATGCTGTTGAAAAACTTGAAATGCCTCAATTAAAAACTTACTTAAACAAGTTAAATAAAATCGTTAGTCATTCATAATTATCATCATCGATAATCACTTCACGTACTGCCTCCCTTGCTATATCATAATCATACCCTCTTGATAAAAGGAAAGCAATCAGCTTCTGGTTTATTTTTTTCTGATCGTTTTCTCTTTTAGATATTAAGTTTAATTTTTTCTTTACAAGATCATTTGCAGATGTTTGCTGGCTTTCAGAATCTGCGTAAATTTTCACCACATCTTTTATTACATCAGCAGAAATCCCTTTTTTGAAGAGTTCACTTTTAACTTTCTGTAAACCCCATTTCTTACTATTTAGTTTTTCATCTGAAAACTGATTTGCAAAGGTATTGTCATCTATAAGTCCTTTTTCTTCAAGCTCATCTAATACAGCTTTTATTAATTCAATTTCATAATTCTTTTTTCTTAGCTTGTTTTCTAATTCGCGTTTTGAATGGATACGTTTTGCAAGAAATGAAATTGCTTTCTGCCTGATGTGATATTTGCGATTCTGAACGACCAATAAACTAAAACGGTCTTCAGAAATTTCAGAACCTTTCCTCAGACCGTTCTTTAAATAGATTTCGTAAGAAAGAAATAGTTTCTCTTTATTATCCAGATAGATTACAACAGTGTTGTCATCTTTTTTAACTACTCTTTCTATAATCATTTAATGCAGATTGGCTATTTACTTTTTTTCACTTTTGATTTTTCTTCTTCTTTAGCTTCAGGTTCTGCTGTGCCTCCAGATTTTATAATACCAAGTTTTTCACGGACTTCTTCATCTAGTATTTTAAAAAAAGCAGGATCTTCAAGCAGCTTTTGACGGAATTGTTCCCTGCCCTGTATTCTTTCTTCACCATAAGTAAACCAGGCACCGCCTTTTTTAATTATTCCGAATTCAAGTCCAAGATCGATAAGATCACCGGTTTTACTTATACCTTCGTTGTACAGAATATCAAATTCAACCTGCTTGAACGGAGGAGCAACTTTACTTTTTACTATTTTAACTTTTGTTCTGTTACCAACAACGTTTTCACCTTCTTTAATTGCAGCAATTCTTCTAATATCAATTCTAACAGAAGCATAAAACTTAAGTGCATTGCCACCTGTGGTTGTTTCAGGACTGCCAAACATAACACCAATTTTACTTCTTAACTGATTGATGAAAACCACTGCAGTTTTTGATTTTGATATTGCAGCAGTTAGTTTTCTGAGCGCCTGCGACATTAACCTCGCCTGAACTGCCATTGTAGCATCACCCATTTCTCCTTCAATTTCTGAACGCGGAACTAATGCTGCTACAGAGTCTATCACTATTATATCAAGAGCATTACTTCTAACAAGAGTGTCAGTAATTTCAAGGGCTTGTTCACCATAATCTGGCTGGGAGATCAGAAGATTTGCAGTATCGACACCAAGCCGTTTTGCGTAATGAACATCAAGTGCGTGTTCCGCATCAATAAAAGCAGCTAATCCACCCATCTTTTGTGCTTCAGCAATTATGTGAAGGCACAAAGTTGTTTTACCGCTGGATTCTGGTCCGTAAATCTCTGTTACTCTTCCTCTCGGAATGCCACCAATTCCCAAAGCGAAATCTAATGACAGCGCCCCTGTTGGTATAGCTTCAATATTGTTGATAACACCATCACCCAGTTTCATAATTGAACCTTTGCCATAGGTTTTTTCGATGCTGGAGATGGCATCTTCAATAATTTTCATTTTTTGTTCTTTTTCTGTGCTCATTATTTACCTCAGTTTAAATGATAAGTTTTTATTTCAAAATATTTTGATCCGTTTTTAAGTAATTCACTTCTATATAAAACAATTTTATCCGTTTCAAATTTTAATGGTTCAAAATCATAATTTTTGAAGGAGTTTATAAAGTCAGCACCGGGATTTTTCTTTAATCTTAATAATGTAAGATGCGGTTTGAACTTTCTTCTTTCTTTTTCAATTCCATACTTAAGAAGTTCTTCATTAAGCTTAAGAACTATTTCATTAACTGAATGATCCAAAACCAATGATGACCATAAAATACGGGGAATACCATCGCGAAAAAAGAAACCAAAGTTATTTATCTCACACTTTATTTTATTAAAAGTTTTCAGAAATAACAAATCGTTTTCGATTTCAGACAGAATTTCTTCTTTAACATCCCCAATAAATTTTAAAGTAACGTGAATTTTATCCTCAGGCTCCCATTTAAAATTTATTTCATCATCAATAATTTTTCGCCGCACATCAATTAATTTATCCTTTATGAATTCAGGAATTTCAAGAGCAACAAAAAGTCTAATCATCGGAAGTTATACCTAAGAGATTTCTTCTTATCATATCCAGAGCAGCCTGTGCAGTACGCTGCTTATTTATTATCCTGTCGTTGCCAAACATAAATTTCTTTGCTGTACAAACTTTATCATCACAATAACCGATATAAACTAACCCGACGGGCTTATCAGTAGTTGCGCCAGTTGGTCCTAAAATGCCAGTTATTGAAATACCCAGATCTGCCCCGCTTGTGGACTTAACGCCTTCCGCCATCTGCATAGCAACTTCCAGGCTTACTGCACCAAATTCAGCTAAGGTATCTTCATCAACTCTAAGAACTTCAACTTTAGCTGCATTGCTGTAAGAAATTATTCCTCTTTCAAAATAATTGCTGCTTCCGCTTATATTGGTAATAAGGTTACAAACGTGACCTCCGGTACAGGATTCAGCTATTGCAAGTTTAAGATCTCTTTCTTTGAGAAGTCTGCCAACTGTTTCTTCTAATTTCTCTTCACCGCGCGAATAAATATAGCGTCCGATCTTGCCACGAATTTTCTGTTCTATTTCTACCAGTTTATTTTTAGCTGATTCTTCATCATTTGTTTTTACAGTAACCCGCAGCTTAACACCAAAAACTGAAGGCAGAAAAGCCAGTTCTGCACCTTCGAGTAGTTCGTTTAAGTTGCCAAGTTTTTCATACAAAGTAGATTCCGGTAAGCCGGTTGTCTGCAGAATTAATCTTCTTATTAGTAATCCCTCTTCAGCAGCTGAGTCAGTTAACCTTGGAATTACAAAATTCGTCATCATCGGTTTCATTTCGTATGGGACACCTGGCATTATTACAAAGACTTTATTATCTTTTTCAATCCACATTCCCGGTGCAGTTCCATAATCATTGGTAATAACTTCCGCGATTTTGGGAACAAGTGCCTGTTGCTCATTAAGAGGTGTTACTTGCCGTCCACGTTTTTCAAATAGCGATTTAATGTTCTCAAGAACTTCAGAATTTTCTATCAGTTCTGCTTTAAAGTAATTAACAATCGTCTTTTTTGTTATGTCATCATGAGTAGGACCTAATCCACCGGTTATCAGTATAACATCTGCATTTTTCTCAGCAAGATCAAGTTCAGTAATTATATCATTCTCATTATCTTTAACTACGCTGATTTTAACAACATCAATATTTATATCTGATAACCTGCTGCCGATATAAGAAGCATTTGTATTAACTGTTTGTCCAATTAATAACTCTTCACCAATAGAAATTAAATAAGCTTTCATGTTTTTCTCTTAATAAATTCCAATAATTTTAATAAGAATATGCATTATAATGAGTGTGTAAAATCCTGAAATAACATCATCCATCATAATTCCCCAGCCGCCGTTTAGTTTTTCTGATTGTCTAGCAGGTGGAGGTTTTATAATATCGAGAATGCGCCAGATAAAAAAAGATGTTATTGCAATTCCAATTGTTTTTGGCAATAATATCAGGGCTATCCAGGTACCGACTACTTCATCTATTGTGCATTCTGCCGGATCTTCACCGTAAACTATTTCAAACTTGTTCGATATATGAACTCCGATTGTAAATGTTAACAGCGTAACCGGGATTATTACATATATCTTTTCAAAACCGGGAATAAAATAAATTAACAAAGCTGCAAAACTGCCAAAAGTTCCGGATGCTATTGGAATGTAACCTGTAAAGAAAACTGAACCTATTATTTTTTCAAACAAGCTTATTTGTTTCACTAAAAAGTTCCGCTATCAGTTTTTTATTACTGTAAAGATAAGTATATCCGGAATGAACTGTAATCAAAGTTATTATAAGCATGGTGATGTATATAAACGTTTCATTCCATAAAATGGAAAATAATTTTTCATTACCTGAATTAACTGATTCAGTGTTTATTGCCGCATAAACAATGATTAAATAGTACAGAAAGATCATTTGAAGCACAGTTTTCCATTTTGCATAATAACTGGTTACAAAATTTTTTCCTCTGTTTTCGGCATACAGCCTGAGTAAAGTAATAATCAGATCTCTTGCTACGATAAGTGAAACCATCCACCATTCCAGCACCCCAATTATTACGAATCCAATAAAAGCAGCTGAGGTTAAAATCTTATCAGCCATAGGATCCCAGAATTTTCCCCATTCAGTAATATAATTAAACTTTCTTGCTAGCCAGCCGTCATACCAATCTGTTAGTGCTGCCATAATAAATACTACCAGTGAAATTTGTATTAAAGCAGGTTCCCCGGAAAGGAAAAGAAAAAGGAAAATAGGAGTTAAGATTATCCTCAGAACTGTTAGCTGATTGGGCAGTACCATTATACTTCTGCCAGGTATTTTAAGAACGGGTATTCAAATATGCCTGTGTTATGACCATCTTTCCAGCCTACTGAAATAGCATAACTTCCAACCTGATTTATAGACTTAACTTTAATCTGATCACCGGAAAATAAAGGGATGTAGGTTTTACTTTGTTCTTCACGTTCTGATGCACAGGTTGCGCAAGGGCATAACTTTCTCATCTTCATAAGATTTATTATTGACTCAGAGTTATCACTCCACTTAATATAAATATCTCTATTCTCAAAAATTTTAATTTGTATTGGCTGCATTAGAAAAACTTATATCCAGTTAATTTATATAACACATCAAGATATTTTTCTGATGTTTTTTCAATTACCTCCGGCGGCAGTTCGGGTGGAGGAGGCTGTTTATTAAAATTAATTGATAAAAGGTAATCTCTTACAAATTGTTTATCGTAACTCTTCTGTCCCCTGCCAGCTTCATATTTACTTAAAGGCCAGAAACGCGATGAATCGGGAGTTAATAATTCGTCAATCAGAATTATTTTATCATTGTAAAAACCAAATTCCATTTTAGTATCAGCGATGATGATACCTTTCTGCCAAGCGTACTCAGAGGCAGTTTCATAAATTTTGACAGTTTTTGATTTTATTAAATTTATTGTTTCTGCACCAACAATATTCTTTGCCTGCTCTTCAGAAATATTTTCATCGTGAAGGCCTAGTTCAGCTTTTGTGGCAGGCGTAAACAGAGGTTCCGACAGTTTTTCGGATTCTCTCAGTCCATCAGGAAGTTTAATACCACAAATAGATCCGGAGTTTATATAATCAACCCAGCCCGAACCTGAAATGTAGCCTCTTACAACACTTTCAATCGGTACTAAATCGGCTTTTTTGCATAGCATACTTCTATCCTTAAGCTGCTCAAGGTAGGGTTTACACACTTCAGGGAACAGATTAACACTAGTTGTTACTAAGTGATTCTCAACTATGTTTCCAATAAAATTAAACCAGAATTCAGATATTTTTGTGAGTACTTTTCCTTTATAGGGAATTCCCTGGGACATAATAACATCAAAAGCTGAAAGCCGATCAGTTGAAACTATGAGAAAGTAATCGCCCAGGTCATAAACGTCACGAACTTTTCCTTTTTTGAATAGTTTCAGCGAAGGGAAATCTGTTTGTAGTAAAACTATATCATTCATGTAAATCACTATTTATTTATAATCAAATATACTTAGAGTGATTTCTGAATTCAATAATAGGAGGTATTTAAGATGGATATAAAAAAACCCGCCTCGGTAAGCGGGTTTAATGTCCGGCTTCGTTTAACTTCGCCGTGACAAGTGGGCAGAGACGGAATCGAACCGCCGACACAAGGATTTTCAGTCCTTTGCTCTACCGACTGAGCTACCTGCCCAAATCAAATTTTTTATCAGCTTATTTCCAGGTAGGTAGACCGCTACCTGGCCAAAGCAAAATTTGATGGGGTGCCCTTCTAAGGATCAAGGATTGCACTGTCAATCATTTATCCTT
>DATHSU010000340.1:0-5120 GCA_035463895.1 Ignavibacteriaceae bacterium
TGTTGACTTTGATCTCAGTCAGAATTATCCAAATCCATTCAACCCGGGCACAAAGATTTCCTTCAGTCTGCCGGTAAAATCAAACGTTATACTGGATGTGTATAATATGCTTGGACAGAAAGTCATATCACTGTTTAACGGTAACCTGGAAGCCGGAATTCATAATATGGATTTAAATGCTTCAGATCTTACTTCCGGTATTTACATTTATAGTTTAAATGCTGTCGGTGAGAACGGATCAAAATTTGTTTCCAGCAAAAAAATGACCCTGATTAAATAAGTAGTTTAATCATCAGGAACGGATAACTGAAAAAAGTTATCCGTTCTTTTTTATTTGAGGAATTTAATGGCACCGACAATTAAAGAGATTGCCAGAAAAGCGAAAGTATCTATTGCTACTGTTTCAAGGGCATTAAATAATGATGGGAAAGTTACTCCTGAAACCCGGAACCTGATATTAAAAATTTCGAAGGAACTGAGTTACAATCCCAATCTCTTAGCAAGAAATTTTGCTAAGAAAACTTCGAACATTATTGGATTGATCTTACCGGACATATCAGATGAATTTTTCTCCGACATAATAAAAGGTGTTGATGAAGTTACATTCAACAATAATTATTTTACTATGGTAGTAAGTTCGCATAGATATCTTCAATTAGAAGAATCTCTGAATTCAATTTTCAGAAACAGTTTATTCGGTGGATTAATTGTGTTAGTTCCTAACATTTCAAAAGAATTAAAGACCATATTAAAACAAACAAACATACCAGTTGTTCTTATGAGTGGCGGAGCGCACAATAGTGAATATGATGTTGTATCTGTTGATAACTATCAAGGTACTTATGATATGACGGAATATTTAATTAAAAAATGTGGATACTCAAAAATTGCACATATAAGCGGTCCGGGCGATAACGATGATGCTAAAATTCGTGTTAACTCTTTTTTAGACGCATGCAGAGATAACGGAATTTCCAAAAATAAAAATTTTATTGTTGAGGGGAATTTTACCCGCGAAAGCGGATTTGAGTCGGGCTTAAAATTGATGAATTTAAAGAACAGACCGGAAGTGATTTTTGCCGCAAATGACATGATGGCTATAGGCTGCTATGAAGCCGCTTTACAGAAGGGATTAACAATTCCAGATGATATTGCCGTTGTCGGATTTGACGACATCTTTGTTTCACAGTATTTAAATCCTCCATTAACAACTGTTTGGGCAAAAATTCAGGATGAAGGTAAAAAAGCAGCTGAGTTATTGATTAAAAAAATAAAATTTAACGCATCCGAAAAATGGACATCAAAAAAAATAAAAATTACAACAGAACTGGTTATTAGAAATTCTACTAAAATTCTGAAATAAATTTTTTAAAAAGTTATGCCGAAGTTCGAAACCAAATATGGTTTTTTTACAGATGATGGTAACGAGTATGTTATTAAAACCCATATAACACCGAAACCGTGGATTAATATTTTAAGCAACGGTGAATATGGTTTAGTAGTATCACAAACAGGCGGCGGGTTCAGTTGGAAAACTCACTCTGAATTCAACAGGCTGAATCGCTGGCATCAGGATTTAGTGCAGGATAATTGGGGAAAATACTTTTACATTAAAAATGATATAACCGGTGAAATATGGTCACCTACCTGGATGCCTGTCAAAGCGAAGCTTGATCACTATGAATGCAGATACGGATTTGGATATACCGTATTCAAATCTATTTTTAAAAACATTGAAGTTGTTCTTACTATTTTTATTCCAAAGGATGATAACCTGGAAATATGGAATTTTTCATTCACGAATCATATGAATGAAGAAATTAAATTATCTGTCTATTCCTACTTTGAATGGTGTCTCGGTTCCTCTTCAGATCATCATCGTGAGTTCCATAAAACATTTATTGAAACACATTTTGATGACAAATTGAATACGATGTTTGCAACCAAAAGGCTTTGGGAAATTCCTCTTGGCGACAGAGGACATTGGAACATCGAATATCCTTTCTGGGGTTTTATTTCTTCAAGCAAACGAATATCTGATTATGACGGAGATAAAGAATCTTTCGTCGGCCAGTATAATTCAATTGATAAACCCGCCGGTGTATTGGATGACAAACTTGCCCGTAAAACCGGCAAGTGGAATGATTCAATAGCAACGGTAAAAGTTAATTTTAGTCTGGAGCCAAATGGAACTGACTATACCGCATTTTATTTTGGAATTGAAGACAGTAAGACAAAGATCTCATCGGCAATAGAAAAGTATTCTGAGCAGGAGAAAATTCAAGAAGCCCATGATTCCGTAAAAAGTATGTGGAACGGAATTTTTAGTACATTGCAAATCAATACCCCGGATGAAGCAATGAACCTGATGGTTAACAAATGGCTTCGTTATCAGGCAATCACCGGAAGGCTTTGGGCCAGAACTGCTTACTACCAGCAAAGCGGTGCTTTTGGATTCCGTGATCAGCTTCAGGACAGCCTGGTTTATCTTCCTATTGATTCAAAACTTACTGAAAAGCAAATAAGACTGCATGCCCGTCATCAATTTCAGAATGGTACCGTGCTTCATTGGTGGCATCCTATTACTGACACCGGCTTACCAACAAAAATGACAGACGATCTTTTATGGCTTCCATTTATTTTAATTCACTATCTATTTGAAACCAATGACTACAAAATAATTAATAAGAAAGAGCCTTACTACGATAGCGGAAGTAAAAAGCATACAATATTTAATCACTGTGTGGCTGCAATTGAAATTGTTCTAAGCAGATTTAGTAAACGCGGATTGCCCCTTATTGGCGCAGGTGATTGGAATGATGGATTAAGTGCAGTCGGATTGGATATGAAAGGCGAATCAATCTGGCTTGCAGAATTTTTTTATTTCGTACTCAATCATTTTGCCGATGTCTGTGAAAAAACAAAGAACAATAAACTGGCAAAGCGATATAGAACTAAAGCTAAAAAATTGAAAGTATCCTTTGATAAATATGCCTGGGATGGCGATTGGTTCTTCAGAGCGACAAAGGACGATGGTCAAAAAATAGGAAGCAAAAAAAATGAAGAAGGTAAAATTTATCTGAATGCACAAACCTGGTCAGTTATAAGCAGCATTGCCGGAAAAGATAAACAGATAAAGGCTATGGATTCCGTTACAAAACACTTATTGAAAAAGAATGGAACATTACTTCTTCATCCTGCTTACTCCAAACCGGATAAGATGATTGGATATCTTTCAAGATATGCCCCGGGCAGAAGGGAAAATGGCGGAGTATATTCACACGCTGCAACATGGTCTGTATGGGCTTATTCGCTTCTCGATCAAAACGATAAGGCTTATGAAGTTTTCACAAAACTTTCACCTATTAATAATGGAGTGAATCCCGATGAATACTCTGCAGAACCATATGTAATGCCGGGAAATATTGATGGGCCTGATTCACCCAATTACGGAATGGGCGGCTGGACCTGGTACACAGGTTCAGCTTCATGGTTTCAGAAAGTTATTGTTGACTGGATTCTTGGCATTAGGGCAACTAATGAAGGATTAGTAATTGATCCTTGTATACCTGATAACTGGAAAACTTTTTCAGTTATAAGAAAATTCAGAGGTACCACTTATAACATTGAAGTGATTAACGAAGGAAAAGAAAAGCCCAAATTCAACTATATGATTGTTGACGAAAAAATCTTGAAAAATAATTTATTGAAAAAATCATCGAAGAATAATTCAGACGTAAAGGTTTATCTGAAATAACAAAATAAGAAGGAGACACATCATGAAAATGCAAAAAATACTTTATCTGATTTCTGCTGTTTTAATATGGCAGAGCTTTCTTTTTGCTCAGTATGCTGAAAGACAGGATGTTGTTTGGGCAAAGATGGTTCCGGCTGGTACAATTACACTGGATGGGAATTTAACAGAACCTGCGTGGGCAAATGCTGAAGAGATACAGGTGGTTTATGGAACTCCCGGTCCGCTGCCTACGAGTGCCTGGCGCGCGGAATTTCAGGAAGATGTTTATTATGACCAGACTAATGCTACTGTAAAATTTCTAACTTCTACTGACAATCAGCTATACCTAGGATTTTATATACCTGATTCATCAATTGGCGGAATCCAGGATTGGGCAAGATGGGATGCCATACTAATGTCAATTAAAGACAAACTGGATCCGACAAGAGCAGCCCCCGCTGTTGAATATTTTTATACATGGTGGTATGTAAATGCTACGCAGTATTTACAGCCCGGAGTGCCTCCAAGATTTATCGGTCGTTATGGAAATTTTAGTGATACAACCAGAACTCCTGAACAAATTGCCGCATGGGATGCTGTATCAATAATTAAAGGTCTTTCTAACGATGATTCCGTAATTGATACTGCCTGGATAGTTGAGATGAGAGTTGATCTCGGAGTCCTGGGGTATGATGTAACTGTGCCTGAAGGTGATATAGTTGCATTGAATTTTAGTATATGGGATGGAGATTGGATATTTTCCGGCACCCCTTCAAGAATTACATCTTCAAGAACTTGGTTTCAAGGTCCCTGGGGAAATGCGAATGATCTGAACGTTGCAAGAGTATTTGGCAGACCGGATATAACAACCGCTACAACGAATCTTCCAGTTATTCTACCAGATGTTATCTTGCCCAATGGAAGTAATCATACAGCTCCTGTCATCGATGGTAATCTCGACGAACCGGTTTGGAGCGGTGCTTATGAGTTTGAGATTGAGTGGGATAATGTTGACCTTCGAAACAGTTATCCTACAACAGGACCACTTTCCAGCGGTCAGTTTCAGCCGGAACTCGGAGGCAATCCAAGACCTCCGGTTGTTGATCCTGCTTATGCAAAAATAAAAATGTTCTTCAGAGATCAATACCTCTATCTTGCTGCAGATGTTGATGATCAGCTAGTACAGGGAACTGAAGAGTATGATAAGATTGATGGTGTTTCATTTATGATAGGAGATCGTTCGCAGCTTGATCCTTTGGATAATTACATGCCGTTTCAAATACTTAGAGTGAGTTTTAACAATCTTGGTGAAGCTGCTGCTTATGATTATCTGCCTGTTTTGGTAGACTCCGGTTATGCGCAATGGGCAGTAACTCTTAAAGGA
>DATHSU010000341.1:0-1617 GCA_035463895.1 Ignavibacteriaceae bacterium
TCTCGGCAGGATGACAGATAGAGTGCTTGAGGTGATGAACACTTTTAAACAAGATCATAACAGCACCAGACATAAAGTAATCAAAACACAGGGCAAGTATTTCGATAATACTTATAATGTTGTTAAAACAGAAGATTCCCAATATTTAGGAGTAGTGCTGTTAAGCCAGGATATAACTGAGAAAAAAATGCTTGAGGAAAAACTTCAAAAGTATAATGAAGAACTTGAGCAGAAAGTTCGGGAACGAACAGAGGAAATTGAATGCGCCTACCATAAACTTCAAATTGCTCAACAGCAATTGATACAATCTGAAAAGATGGCAGCAATCGGTCAGTTTGTGGCAGGTTTAGCTCATGAAATCAACAATCCGCTTGATGGCATTCAAAACTGTCTTCAGGCAATTTTAACTGAACCTGCTAACCTTGAGCAAACTAAAAATTATTCCGAACTCTCTCTTGAAGGCTTGTATAAAATTGAAATGCTGGTTAAGAAACTATTAAGTTATGCCCGTAACCACACTTTGGAAAAGAGTGAGGTTGATATCAATTCTATTTTAAGAGACATTCTCTCTTTGACCTCTCTAAAATTAAAAAATAAGAACATTAAAATTCAGCAGGAGTTGAGTGATGATTTACATTCAATTTATGGAGATCACCACTACCTTGAACAGGTATTTGTTAATCTGATTTTAAATGCAAGTGATGCAATGTCAGAAGGTGGAACATTAACAGTTAGGACAACACACAATAATGATGGTTTCATTACAATAAAGGTTATTGATACCGGTCACGGAATATCTAAAGAAAACCTGAACAGAATATTTGATCCTTTCTTTACTACCAAGCAAAAAAGTAACGGAACAGGATTAGGACTATATCTGGCATATAGTTTTATAATGCAGCACAATGGTAAAATATCATTAAAAAGTAAAGAAGGGAAAGGGACTGAGTTTACAGTGATATTGCCAATCAATTCAGTTAAAGATAAAAAAGAAAAAATTGAAGAATTAGTCTTATCATAGAGATTATTTATGCAAATAATAGTAGTTGACGATGAAAAAATAAAAAGAACCACGATGACCGACGTTTTAAATAAAGCCGGTTATAATGTTGAATCATTCGAATCGCCGATATCCGCATTAGCACATTTTGAGAAATTCGGAGCCGATATTGTTATAACGGATATTCGTATGCCAGGACTGGATGGTTTTGAAGTTTTACAAAAGGTTAAAAGCATCAACCCGAATTCCGCCGTTATAATGATCACGGGTTATGGCACCATTGAGTCAGCAGTTGAAGCAATGAAACTAGGTGCTTTCGATTACATAACAAAACCTTTCTCTTCCGATCAGCTTTTGTTAGTTATCAATAAAGTAAAACGTTTTTTTGAATTAGAAAAAGAAAATATAAGCCTCAAAGCAAAACTTTCTGAAATTTATTCCTTCCATAATATTGTTGGTAAATCTGCTGTCATGCGTCAGCTTTACGAAAAGCTGGAAACAGTTTCCAAAACCGATATGGCGGTTATGATCGAAGGGGAGAGTGGCACCGGTAAAGAGATAGTTGCCAATGCAATTCACTATAATAGTTCAAGAAAAAATAAACCGTTTATAAAATT
>DATHSU010000342.1:0-5272 GCA_035463895.1 Ignavibacteriaceae bacterium
TGTAAGCGGATTAAATACAGCTACAATTTACAATTTACAAGCTTTCTCAGTTGCCGGGTCTGATACAAGTTTTTCAGGTAATATAATTTCCAGCACTACATCTGCTTTCCCTACAACCGGTGAAATATTAGTTCATTTCAGTAAAACCGTAAATACAAGTGTTTCATCGGGTGTAACTGCTAATAACAATGTTAACTTTATGAATGTTATTATTCAGAGAATAAATAATGCAAAACATTCAGTTGATGCAGCTCTTTACAGCTTAAGCGGAACTGTTGGAGCAAATATTGCATCTGCATTGGTGAATGCTAAAAACCGTGGTGTTAAAGTTCGGGTAATAGGAGAATATGATACAAGAACTACTGCACCCTGGACTACTTTAATTAATAACGGTGTACCTTACATAAATGATGCTTTCGGGAATAATGATGGCAGCGGTTTACATCATAACAAATTTTTCGTTTTTGATTACAGAGGCGGAGCACCTGATAGTGTATGGGTGGTTACAGGTTCATGGAATCCAACTGATCCGGGAACAAATGATGACAGGCAGAATATAGTTGAGATTCAGGATGTTGCTTTAGCCGGTGCTTACACAGCAGAGTTTCAGGAAATGTGGGGTAGTAATACTGAAATACCAAATGCACAGAATTCACGTTTCGGATCCAGAAAACAAAATAATACTCCCCATAATTTTGTTGTCGGAGGAAAAAAAATTCAGTCTTACTTCAGTCCTAGTGATCAAACTACTTTTCATATCGGTAAAACTTTGAGTAAGGCAGAAAAATCTATCAACGGCGCTATAATGACTTTTACCAGAAGAGACCTGGCTGATACAGTAATAGCGGTAAAAAACAGAGGAAGAAAAGCACGCCTGGTTCTTAGCAATAATACTGATACCGGTACACAATATTTTTATCTCGAATCTAATGGGGTTGATATTCGCTTAAAGAATTTTTCTCCCGGATTATTGCATCATAAGTATGCAATAGTTGATGCTGAACCACTTGGTTTTACACCGTATGTAATTACAGGTTCACATAACTGGTCTTCAGCAGCAGAGAATAGTAACGATGAAAATACTCTTATCATTCAGGATGATCAGGTAGCAAATTTCTTTTTGCAGGAATTTGCAGCCAGATATTATGAGGCAGGCGGATCAGATTCAATCAGTATAACTACAAGTGTTTATGATGAATTTGAAGTGCCGACTCATTTTTCATTATTACAGAATTATCCAAATCCATTTAATCCGGTTACATCAATACGTTTTCAGGTTCCATATTCTCAAAAAGCAGAACTCAAAGTATATGATGTATTGGGAAGGGAAGTAAAAGAACTATTTAATGATATTGCCCCTGCTGGTACAATCATTATAGAGTTTAATGCAAGTAATCTTGCAAGCGGAGTATATATATATCGCTTGAAAACAGAAAATTTTGTTGATTCTAAGAAGCTTATCCTGCTTAAGTAAAATGGAAGTAAGTTTAGCTAAATATTTGTATAAAAAGGCTTTATCCCTTAATTTTGTGCTTCTCTTTTCAAATTATTAGGAATAAAAATGAGTGAAAAAAAAGGTAAAATAATACAGATAATCGGACCCGTTGTTGATATAGAGTTTGAAGAAGGTCAATTACCGGAAATATATAATGCATTACGAATTCCAAGAACTTCTGTTGAAGGTGTTAAGGAAGATCTTACTTGCGAAGTACAGCAGCATCTCGGTGAAGACCAGGTTCGGGCTATCGCTATGGATTCAACAGATGGTTTGGTTCGAGGAATGGATGTATTTGACTCTGGCAAACCAATTTCAATTCCTGTTGGACCTTCAACCCTTGGAAGATTAATTGATGTTGTTGGAAATGGTATTGATGGTTTAGGTGAAATTAAATCCGAAAAAAGATATCCCATACATAGACCTGCCCCATTATTTAAAAATCTCTCCACCCAGCAAGAAATGTTTGAAACAGGTATTAAGGTAATCGATTTGATGGAACCATACAGCAGGGGCGGTAAAACTGGTTTGTTCGGTGGTGCCGGAGTTGGTAAAACAGTTATTATACAGGAACTCATTAACAATATTGCAAAACAGCACGGCGGTTATTCCGTATTTGCAGGCGTTGGTGAAAGAACGCGTGAAGGTAATGATCTCTGGCTTGAAATGAAAGAATCAGGTGTCATTGATAAAACGGCACTTGTATTCGGACAGATGAATGAACCACCGGGAGCACGTTTAAGAGTTGCTCTAACTGCATTGACAATTGCAGAATATTTCCGTGATGAAGAGGGAAGAGACGTACTTTTATTTATTGATAACATTTTCCGTTTTACTCAGGCGGGTTCGGAAGTTTCAGCTCTCCTTGGAAGAATGCCATCAGCAGTCGGTTATCAGCCAAATCTTGCTACTGAAATGGGTGCGCTTCAGGAAAGAATTACTTCTACAGATAAAGGATCTATCACATCGGTTCAGGCGATATATGTTCCAGCGGATGACTTAACTGATCCCGCTCCGGCAGCAGCTTTCGCTCACCTTGATGCAACAACGGTATTAAGCAGGCAGATTTCAGAGCTTGGTATTTATCCCGCTGTTGATCCGCTTGATTCAACATCAAGAATTATGGAACCCGGAATTCTCGGTCAGGAACATTACGATGTTGCCAAACAGTGTAAAGAAATTCTTCAGCATTATAAGGATCTTCAGGATATTATTAACATACTTGGTATGGATGAATTATCCGACGAGGATAAAATTGTTGTTCGAAGAGCTAGAAGAATGCAGCGATTTTTTAGTCAGCCGTTCCACGTTGCTGAACAGTTTACCGGTTATGCAGGAAAATATGTTAAACTTGAAGATACCATAAGAAGCTTTAAGGGAATTATTGACGGAAAGTACGATGATCTTCCCGAAGCTGCATTTATGTATTGCGGTTCTATTGAAGACGTGGTTGAAAAAGCAAAAGGTATGGCATAATGTCCGAACTTTTTCTTGAGATTGTTACGCCAGCTAAATCTGCTTTTAAGGGTGAGATTATTTCTATTACTGTTCCCGGTACTAAAGGTAGTTTTCAGGTATTGAAAAGTCACGCACCTATTGTAAGCTCTCTTGAAGTAGGCCATATAAAGGTTGAACTTGCTGATAACACTACTCAGAATTATGCAACAGGTGGGGGTACAATAGAAGTGAATAATAATAAAATTTTATTATTAGCTGATTCTATTGAACTTGTAAAAGATATTGATGTAGAGAGAGCGCTAAGCTCAAAAGAACGGGCAGAAGAAAGACTTGCAAGACGTAATACCGACAAAGATATTGATGTGCAGAGAGCTGAACTTGCCTTAGCACGTGCTATGAACAGGATCAAGCTTAAAGAAAAAGTTAACCAGTAATTTTTTTTTCATTCATTGAATGAAGGATAGTTGAGAAATTCGGCTATCCTTTTTACTTTTTAAATAAAAAACTTTTAGTCCCTTCAATAATGTTGGACATTAAATCTTTTCCCTTTTATTTTCCTAATACCTTTGATTGTTAATATTTAATATATATATATTAACAAA
Organism: Ignavibacteriaceae bacterium; assembly: GCA_035463895.1. Taxonomy (GTDB): domain Bacteria; phylum Bacteroidota; class Ignavibacteria; order Ignavibacteriales; family Ignavibacteriaceae; genus JAGXRK01. The sequence goes on from DATHSU010000342.1 coordinate 3,556, forward strand.
GCTTAAAGGTGTGAATTATGAAAAAGTCACTTTTCTTCCCGGCATTTGTTGTTATTACTTCCTTTATATTTTTTGCATCAAGTATTTATCCTCAAGTTGTAACAGGAAAACTTATAGACGAAAACAATAATGGTTTGACCGAAGTCTCTCTGGAGCTTTATATTTCGCCAAATGTTTATAATACCACTTCATTGTCTGATGGAAGTTTTTCTTTCAATTTAGTTACTAGTATAGATGAAGAAGGACAACTGCCTTCTGGCTATAACATTACCAATAATTTTCCCAATCCCTTTAACCCAACCACCAGGCTAGGAGTTACTTTACCTGTAGATGGCAACGTAATGGTTAATATTTACAATATTCTTGGTCAAAAAGTCTCAGAAGGTATGCAGGAGTACTTTACTGCCGGCACTCACTATCTGGATATAGAATTATATGGACTGGCATCCGGAATATACATTGCCCACATATCAATAGATGAAAAATACACTGTAATAAAAAAGATGATGCTGGTCTATGGAAGTCAGCATCTTACTTCATAGGGAGGTACATTTAATTTACCATTAAATAAACCGAATCTTGATAAATCTAACATATCTCAAGACTTAGATAGCCTGGTAGCAACAAGTCTAATTATTGGACGAAAAACTTTTACAAATCTGCAAAGTCTGTCAGGTGACACTACAAATCTTGGCAATTTGACGATAGACAGATTTTGCCCCGGAACACCAACAGTAACTTACGCTGGTAAGACATACAACACGGTGCAGATTGGAAACCAATGCTGGCTTAAAGAAAATCTTGATGTTGGTAATATGATTATAGGGTCACTAAACCAATTTGATAATGGAATTATTGAAAAATACTGCTACAATAATGATTCGAATATTTTAACACGTACGGCGGACTCTATCAATGGGATGAAGCAATGCATTACAGCAGAATAGCTGGCGCAAAAGGTATCTGTCCTCTCGGCTGGCACATTCCAACTTATGCGGAATTCCAGACACTAAGAAGCACTGTAAATTTTGATGGAAATAAACTAAAGGCAGTTGGGCAGGGTGCTGGTGGTGGAGCAGGCACAAACACAAGCGGATTTTCGGCGTTGTTTGCGGGCGTCAAAATCCTTGGTTTCTCCTATCTAGGTGAATCCACTTACTATTGGAGTTCTTCGGAGTTAAGTAACAGTTTGTATTACGCATATAGTATAAACCTGTACGCAAACAATAGCTATGTCTCCTCCAACATCAACTATAAGTGGGGCGGGTTTAGCGTCCGTTGCCTGAAGACTTAGTCAAGCCCGCAGAGCCTCTCTGGCGGTAGACAAGGCGGACAGGTTTGGGAATTTGAATTTCCCCACTTAAGCAAAATATATTTTGGAAGTAAATTAAGTTCAGTTCAGTATGCGTGTTTTTACTTTAACAATAATATTATTCTTTTTTACTTGTTCTTTATTTGCACAGGTTAAAATAAAAATTGCCAATATTGATAAAGCATTGGCAGCCTTATATTCTTTAGAGGGAAAGAAAAGTGCTTTTATAGATTCCTTACCCGCAACAAACAAGAACGTATTCACATTTGAACTAAATCAAAAACATTCGGGGTTTTACAGAGTATTATTCAATGATAACAAACATTTGGATTTCGTTCATGATCTGGAAGAAATCGAAATTGTAACCGATGCAAATAATCTCTTAGATAGTCTAAAAATTATAAA
>DATHSU010000343.1:0-18483 GCA_035463895.1 Ignavibacteriaceae bacterium
ATTTTTATATTCTATTCAGAATCTTTACTTTTTTATTATGGAACTAATTGACGTTTTTAACCATTTAATAAGTTAAACTCAAATAAAATTTTATATGATAGAAGCAATAAATAATCTTAAAAAATACTGCAATAGTCTAACTCAATACTCCCGCTATAAAACTAGAGATGTTAACATCGGTGACATTCCGCTTGGCGGTAATAATCCGATCCGCATCCAATCTATGACGATTACCGATACAATGGATACAAAAGGAACTGTTGAACAAACCATCCGTATGGTCGATGCCGGATGTGAATATGTAAGAATAACAGCCCCAAGCATTAAAGAAGCACAAAACCTTGAGCAGATAAAAAAAGAACTAAGAGCCCGTGGCTATACTGTTCCGTTGATTGCAGACATTCACTTTACGCCGAATGCAGCAGAGCTCGCCGCAAGAATTGTTGAAAAGGTAAGGGTTAATCCCGGCAATTACGCAGATAAAAAAAGATTCGACATTATTGAATACACCGATTCGCAATACGAGGCTGAATTAGAGAGAATAAGAAAGAAGTTTACTCCACTTGTAAATATCTGTAAAGAGTACGGAACCGCAATGCGGATCGGGACAAACCATGGTTCATTATCGGATAGAATAATGAGTCGTTATGGTGATACCCCGCTCGGAATGGTTGAATCAGCATTAGAGTTTTTAAGGATTTGTGAAGATAATAATTATCATAACATTGTCCTTTCGATGAAGTCTAGTAACCCGCAGGTAATGGTACAGGCATACAGACTTCTAATCCGGAAAATGGAAGAAGAAGGAATGAATTATCCGCTACATCTTGGAGTAACAGAGGCAGGCGGAGGCGAAGATGGCAGAATTAAATCGGCAGTTGGTATAGGAACTTTGCTTGAGGATGGGATAGGGGATACAATAAGAGTATCATTAACTGAAGATCCTGAATTTGAAGCACCTGTTGCAATTGCACTTGCATCAAGATATGAAAAAAGAGTAAATCATAAACCGATAAAACCAATTGAAGAATCGCCAGTTGACCCGTTTGTTTACACAAGAAGAAAAAGTTTTGAAGTTTCAGGAATTGGCGGAAGTAATGTTCCGCAAGTTGTTGCAGATTACAGCGGAAGAAATATTGTTAATCAAACAGACCTGAATGATATAGGTTATTTCTATGATGAACCAACCGACAAATGGAATTTGAATGACGGCGCTGCTGATCTGATTTATCTTGGTAAAAACCTTCTGCCTTTTGATTGTCCGAATGGGTTAAAGGCGATCTTCGATTTTGATTTCTGGAAAGATCTTAAAAATTCATACAATTCATATCCTGTATTTACAGTTAAAGAATATCTACTGACTTCAGACAAGTCTGATTTGCTGAATTTAATACTTGTCAATATCGATGAACTCAATAAAGATTTGAAATCAAAAATTAAATCAGATAGAACTGCAGTACTGATTATAGAAACATCGAATGCTCATGGAATGGCAGAACAAAGAAGAATATTCTTTGAGTTGCTTGCTGATGAAATTCAAAATCCGGTAATAATTAAAAGGACCTACAACGAAATCAGTTTTGATGATCTGAGATTATATGCTGCTACTGATTTCGGCGCATTACTTATTGATGGTTTCGGTGATGGTGTCTGGAGCAAGGTGATTCAAATCACAAGCAAAGGTGAGAATAACGGACAATATATCAGGAGTTTTTTAAGAAAAATTGAGAGTTCTGAAAAGATTATTAACCGTGTTTTGTTCGGAATTCTGCAGGCAGCAAGGGTTAGAATTTCAAAAACTGAATATATTGCCTGTCCATCCTGCGGACGTACTTTATTTGATTTACAGGAAACAACCGAAAAGATCAGACAGCGCACAGAGCACTTAAAGGGTGTAAAAATTGCAATTATGGGCTGTATTGTTAATGGACCGGGTGAAATGGCAGATGCAGATTATGGATATGTTGGCTCAGGTCCTGATAAAATCACTCTATATAAAGAAAAAGATATTGTTCGACGAAATGTACCTGCAAAAGATGCTGTAAATGCATTAATTGAGCTTATAAGAGAAGATAACAGGTGGGTAGAACCTAAGCTCAGCGAATAATTGTATATTAAAAAAAGATAATTTATATTTAGTCACTTAATATGAACGGTTATCAGAAAGAAAAAGAAAAGTTACTTATCCTTGAGCGAGTAAAAATAAACGGACAAAGCAACTTAAGAACTTGAAATTATACTAATGCACCCCGATAAAATCGGGGTGCATTTTTTTTGTTGATTTTATGAAGTGTTACGAAATATTTAGATTTATTGAAAACTGGGCTCCCAAAGGGATAGCCTGGGATAAAGATAATGTCGGATTGCAGGTCGGCTCTGCAGAAAATGTTTTAACTAACATCCTGCTTTGCCTCGATCTTACCGAAAAAGTGGTAGAGGATGCAATCAAGAGGAGGTGCAGCCTGATTATTAGTCATCATCCGCTTCTCTTTCGACCCCTGAAAAAGATAGATACCCAGTCCGATAAAACTTCCCGAATTATAGTAAAGCTAATCAAACATAACATCACGGTATACTCAGCACACACAAATTTAGATTTTACAAATGACGGCGTGAGCTTTAAACTTGCAGAAAATTTAAAACTGAAAAATTTATCTTTCCTAAAAAAATTGACTTCTAACCAGTTTAAGCTTTCAGTTTTTGTTCCGTTCAGTCATATTGATGAGGTTGCAGAAGCAATTCATTCTGCAGGCGGTGGAATAATAGGGGAGTATACCAACTGCAGTTTCAGAACCATTGGAACAGGAACTTTCAAAGGTTCTGCAAAATCAAATCCTAGGCGTGGTAATAAAATGAATCTTGAATATTCTGATGAGATTAAACTTGAGATTCTTATAAATTCATTCAAGTCATCTGAAATTATTTCCGCTATGATGGAAGCTCATCCTTATGAAGAAGTGGCTTATGATCTTTATCCCCTTGCAAACGAAAATGTAAATTACGGAATTGGTGTTTTAGGTAAGCTGGATAAACCGATGAACGAAACAGATTTTCTGAAATATGTCGGCAGATCATTAAAAATTAAAAACTTCCGGTACGCAAAAAGTAAAAAGAAAAAGATAAATACAGTTGCAGTATGCGGCGGATCAGGAAGTGATTTACTACCTGTAGCAATACTGAAAAAAGCAGATGCATTTATTACGGCTGATGTTAAATATCATACTTTTGATGATGCGCAGAACGAAATTCTGCTTATAGATGCTGGTCATTATGAAACAGAAATATTTTCCCTTGATGAAGTTCAAAAAAGATTGAAAAAATTTTTTGTTAATAGTAAGAATAAGGTTTATAAGTATACGGGTTCAACAAATCCCGTTAAATTTTTTAATATCTAAGGAGTAAAAATAAATTGTTTAACAGACTAAAAACACTATATCAGCTTCAGCTAATTGATGATCAACTCGATGTACTTGAAGAGCTGCGTGGTGATCTACCCAATACGGTTCGAGAACTTGAAAATAAAATAGCTGAACTTAAAAAAGATATTCAATCCAAGGAAGTTCAGCAAAAGGAATCTCTGGAAAAAAGAGATACTAACGAAAAAGAGATGGAGCGCTTAATAGAAAATCAAAAAAGATTTAAAGCCCAGCTCTATCAGGTAAGAAACAATAAAGAGTATGACGCCCTGACAAAAGAAATTGACCACACTGATGAACAGTTGAGCAAATTGGAAGCTGAAAATGACGCTCTTGCTGATTTAAGCAAATCTCTTACTCAGCAGATTGAAGATATTGTACCGACTCTTGATGAACTTCAAAAAGAGCTTAAAGAAAAAGGAGCTGACTTGAAAGAGATAATCAAGGCAAACGAAAGAGAAGAATCCAAGCTTCTAGGCGAAAGAAGGAAAATTGAAGAACAGGTAAAGAAAGCGGATGTGTCCGTTTACATGAGAATCCGCAAAGCAAAAAAAGGCAAAGCGGTGGCTACAATTAAACGCTCGGCTTGTTCTGGTTGTCATAATATTGTTCCTTCTCAGCGGCAGCTTGAGATTAGAAGAAATAACAAACTATTTTTCTGTGAATATTGCGGCAGAATACTTGTATCCCAGGAAATTACCGAACCATAAAACTGCCAATATTCTAATTCCTGTTTTTTCTGCTATAACCCCTGAACATAAAACATTGTATACAGCAGCCTAAAAAACATTAAGAATTACCTGTAATAGTAAACCAAAGCTCTCAACATAACTTTTCTGATGAAACTGCACTCATATTTTATTATATTCACATACATAATATTTTTATATTTATAAGAGATATAATCTTTATAAAAAACCGCATTAATCGTTATAATTGTTAAGATTAAACTGTTTTATTAATTAATTATTGAATGATCTAAAAATAGTAATTGACAGGAGAGTATTAGGTATAATAATTCTCTCCATTTTATAAAAGAATAATCATATAAAAAAATCCGGGCAGTCGCTTCCCTATAAATTGGGAGGAGGAAAGTCCGAACTTCACAGAACAGAGTGCCGGGTAACCCCCGGGTGCCCCAAAATATCGGGGCAACTGAAAGTGCCACAGAAAAAATACCGCCCCGGATTTTCGGGGTAAGGGTGAAAAGGTGAGGTAAGAGCTCACCGCTTCGATAGTAATATCGGAGGCACGGTAAACCACACTCGAAGCAAGATCAAGTATGAAAGGTTTTCCGCTTTTCAATCGGATAAGGGTTGTTCGCTCTGTTTACCTTTCGGGTAGATCGCTGGATCATAATAGTAATATTATGACAAGATAAATGACTGCCGCCCCGACTTGTCGGGGTTACAGAATTCGGCTTACAGGATTTTTATATGATTTGTTCTTAGAAATACTTCCGCCTCTTTAGGCTCAATTAATTCTTATGTTAAAGAAACGCTGGACTATAAGAGAAATTGAAGATTCATATACCGTAAAATCATTATCGGATTCGCTTAACATTTCAGAAGTTCTGGCACGGCTGTTAGTTTTAAGAAATATAAATAACTTTGCTGAAGCCAGGGCCTTTTTCCGCCCATCTCTCGATTCTTTGCACAATCCTTTTCTTATGAATGGTATGGAAGCAGCTACCAAAAGAGTTATTCAAGCGCTTACTGAAAATCAACGTATTTATATATACGGTGATTATGACGTTGACGGAACTTGTTCTACTGCTCTGCTTTATATGTTCCTTAAAGAACTTGATGCTAATGTTGATTTCTATATTCCTAATAGATTAACCGAAGGATATGGTCTATCAAGGGAAGGTATTGATTTTATTAAATCAAATGGGGCTTCACTTTTAATTACTGTTGATTGCGGAATTACTGCAATTGAAGAAACTGAATACTCAAATCAGCTTGGATTAGATGTAATAATCTGCGATCATCATCAGCCCAAGGAACAATTACCTCCGGCACTAGCTGTTCTAGATCCGCTTAAACCAGATTGCCGTTATCCATTTAAATATTTGTCAGGTGCCGGAGTAGCACTTAAGCTTGCACAAGGTGTTTGTGAACGAATAGGCAGACGTGAGATGACCAATAAATATTTTGATCTGGTTTCGCTGGCAGGTGCTGCTGATATTGTGCCCCTGGTTGATGAAAACAGAGTTTTGGTTAAGGAAGGAATGAACCAGATAAACTCTAATCCCCGTCCCGGTATTCTTGCTTTAATTGAATCGAGCAGCCTGCATTTTGGTAATTTAACATCTGGACAGGTTGTCTTTACCATAGCACCAAGAATCAATGCTGTTGGAAGACTGGGTGACGCAGAAAGAGCAGTTAAGTTATTAATCACCGATAGCCAAAAGGAAGCATATGAGTTAGCCCAGGTGTTGGAGTCAGAAAATTACGAAAGAAGAAAAATTGATGTTGATACTTTTGATGCCGCACTTCAACTTGTTGAAAGCTCTGTTGATTTAGATAATGAGCTTGCAATAATTTTACATCAGGATGAATGGCATCCGGGTGTAATAGGAATTGTTGCTTCACGTCTTGTTGAAAAATATTATCGGCCTACAATTATGCTCACGACAATAGATGGCGTTGCTAAAGGATCTGCCAGAAGCATAACAAATTTTAATATATATGAAGCACTTCAAAAATGTGAGGATATGTTAATACATTTCGGAGGTCATCAGGCAGCAGCCGGTTTAGCCGTTGAGATTGATAAGATCACCGAATTCAAAGATAAGTTTAATCAGATTGTTAAGGAATCAATATCTGAGGAAGATTTGTTTCCTGAAGTAAATATTGATGCACAAATAAGATTCGCAGAAATTACACCAAAATTTCTAAAGATTCTTGATGAATTTTCACCCTTCGGACCTGGTAATATGCGTCCGGTATTCCTTTCAGAAAATGTTGAAGTTATTAACTCACCAAGAATTGTTGGTAATAATCACGTTATTGCCACATTCAGGCAAAATGGTTCAGACAAGGTTTTTGACACCATAGGTTTCAACCTTGGCGAATACTTACCATTATTAAAAAGTAAAGGTTCAACATTTGATATTGTTTTTACAATCGATAAAACTGTAAAAGATGGCAGAACTTTTCCCCAATTCAGATTAAAAGATATACAACCAAGCAATATTACAGATATTAATTAGGAGATAAGAATAATGTCCGGTCACTCAAAGTGGGCAACTATTAAGCGTAAAAAAGCGGCAATTGATGCTAAAAGAGGAAAGATTTTTACAAAGCTCATTAAAGAAATTACTATTGCCGCAAGACACGGCGGAGGGGATCCTGCAGGCAATCCAAGACTCCGGCTTGCTGTTGATAATGCAAAAGCCCAGAATATGCCGCAGGACAATATTGATCGCGCGATAAAAAAAGCAACCGGTGAACTTGAAGGGGTCACCTATCACGAACTTACTTATGAAGGTTATGGACCAGCAGGAATTGCAGTCTTAGTGGAAGTTGCCACCGACAATAAAAACAGAACAGTTGCTGAAGTAAGACATTTGTTCAGTAAAAACGGCGGAAGTCTTGGTGAAAACGGTTCTGTTTCATGGATGTTTGATAGAAAAGGCATTATTACCTTACCCAAGCAAAATAAGACAGAAGACGATATTATGGATATTATAATTGAAGCAGGTGCAGATGACTTGCAGACTGAAGAAGAATTTTTTGAGATAAGCACTGCAATCGAATCCTTTGAAACTGTAAGAAAAGCTGTTGCCGATAAAGGATTAGAAATTGAGAATGCATCACTTCAATGGGTAGCAAAAAACCTTATTGAAGTTAAAGGTGAAGATGCTGAGAAAGCAATGAAACTGATAGAATCATTGGAAGATATTGATGATGTTCAAAATGTATATTCTAATGCTGATTTTATAGAATAACAATCTTTTGTGATTATAATAGTAAATAGTTTTTTAGATGATAATAATAGGTGTTGACCCCGGAACTAATACCACCGGATATGGTATTATAAAACAATCCGGCAATTCTTTTTCAAGAATTTCAAGCGGATGCATAATACTTGCCCCATCGAAACCAATTCCACAAAGACTTGAAATAATCTACAATGAGTTGAATAAAATAATTAAGCAATTCAAACCGGATGAGTTTGCAATTGAAACCGCTTTCTACGGAAAGAATGTTCAGTCAGCAATGAAGATAGGTTATGCAAGAGGAGTATCCATTCTTTCAGCAGTGAATAACGGTTTGCCGGTAAGTGAATATTCTCCGCGCGAAATTAAAAAATCAGTTGTGGGAAAAGGTGCCGCTTCTAAAGAACAGGTTAGTTATATGATTAAGACTTTACTTAATTTAAAGTCACTAAAAATGAAGCTTGATGAAAGCGATGCACTTGCAACAGCGTTATGCCACGCTTTCAGAATAAAATCTCCTTCAAAAAAATCTAAAAGCTGGAAATCTTTTATAGAAGCATATCCTGATAGGGTTATTGGATGATAGGTCATTTAAAAGGTAAAATAATTTCTTCTAAGCCGACACAAATTATACTTGAGGTAAACGGAGTTGGATATAAAGTAGGTATTTCAATCAACACTTTTGAAAAGATAGTTGATAAAGCCGAAGTGTCATTATTTATTCACACGCATGTTAAAGAAGATTCCATATCCCTTTTCGGTTTCTTTACAGAATCCGAAAAGGAAATGTTTGAACTTCTGATCTCAATCAGCGGTATTGGACCTAAAATAGCTCTCGGATTATTATCTGGAATTTCTGTTGAATCATTAAAAGAAGCTATTGAAGAAGGAAATGTATCACGAATAATTGCTGTTCCCGGAATAGGCAGAAAAACGGCTGAGAGACTTGTACTTGAACTCAGATCGAAGGTTGACGATATATCCACCGGTGAATTTACAAAGACTCTGCCCAGTATAAAGAGTGAAGCAATGTCTGCATTAACTACTTTAGGTTATAATGCAAAGGTCGCTGAAAAATCAGTGAGAGATTTACTGATTGAAAATCAAAATTATTCGCTTGAAGATCTGATTAAAAAAGCTCTTTCCAATCTCAACAAATAGTAAAAGATTTTTTCTACACAACTTCGCAATTCAGTTGAGAAACATTCTCTATCTGAGCTTCTAAGACATCTCCGCGATTAACCTTGCCAACACCTTTAGGCGTACCTGTGAAAATCAAATCACCTTCTTCCAGCGTCATCAAAGATGAAATGTATTCAACTATCTGAGCAGGATTGAAAATCATTTTATTCAACTTATCATTCTGTCTAACTTCACCGTTCACTTTTAAAGTAATAGTTTCATTAAGTGTTAATTTATAGTCATCAGATGAAATAAAATCAGATAGCACAGTAGAGGTATCAAAACATTTTGCAATTGTCCAGGGATGGCCTTTTTTTTTCAAATCATTTTGGACATCACGTAAAGTCATATCTAACCCAACTCCATAACCGGCAATAGCTTTCTCGGATAGAATTTTATCGGCATTTTTAACCGTTGAACCTATAAGTAAAACTAATTCCGTTTCGTAGTGCATATCATTTGAAAATGAGGGATAAATTATTTCCTCACCGGAATAAATCACTGAAGTTACAGTCTTAAGAAATATTACCGGTTTTTCGTGCTGTTCATTACCAAGTTCCTGAATATGCTCCACATAATTTCTACCCACACAAACTATTTTGTTAATTGGAATTTCTTTACTGCTGTTTTTAATTAGTATAGTTTTCATGTTTTCTGTTTCTTTTTAGTTGCTGCTGGAAACAAAATATTATTTAGGATCAATCGATAACCGGGAGATGTTTTATATAAATTCAGATCGGTTGGAGGATCACCCACCGCATGCTGATAATCTTCAGGATCATGCCCGCCATAAAATGTAAAGAAACCCCGGCCAAAATTTCCATTAATGTATTTAACCTGATCAGTACCCTGTCTTTCAGCCAGAATGATAACCGAGTTTTTAATTGTATTTCTTCTGAACATTGTGGTTTGTCCCATAAATCCTCGGATAATATTTACATGATTCTGGGTTAACATTGTTGGTACGGGATCGTACTTTGCTGAGAATTCAAATAAAGTAAAATAATCATTATTAAATGAACCTATTTCTGCCGGTTGAATATCAATATCGCTGTATTCATAAACATAAGGATTCATCTCAAGTTTAAAGTTATGGAATGCCAGAGTTTTTGAAAAATCCAATTTTTCCTGGGCACTAGGATCGACAGCATCACCATCAAACATAGGAGCGCAAATGTCTACCTCCTCAGCAGCAAGTGCTATATCATAAGAATCGGTTGCAGAGCACATTGCAAACAGAAATCCTCCCTGACCAACATATCTTTTGATTTCTCTTGCTACAGCTTTCATCATTTCAGATACTTTTTTAAATCCGTTTTGCTTAGCATTCTGTTCGTACATTATCTGCTGATCAATATACCACTGTGCGTTACTGAAGCTTGCATAAAATTTTCCATACTGACCGGTAAAGTCTTCATGATGAAGATGAAGCCAATCGTATTCTGATAGATCACCTTTTAAAACCTCGTCATTCCATATTTTATCATAAGGTACTTTTGCATATTCAAGCACAAGTGTTACAGCATCATCCCATGGAACAGTTCCGGGTGGAACATAAACCGCTATCTTTGGTGCTTTCTCTAATCTTACAACATCCATATTATTGTTTTCACTTTGAACTTCTGCATAGATTTGAGCAGCTTGAGCTAATGATACTTGTTCAAATCTAACGCCCTCAACAAGACACTCGGAAATAATTTTATCTGAATGATCAATCAGAAATGAGCCGCCCCGGTAATTAAGCAACCAATCGGCTTTAAAGCCGTCGGTTAAACTACGATATGTTATTCCATAAGCTTTTAAATGTTCGGTTTGCTGGAAATCCATTGGAATAAGGATTTTGTCCTGAGCAATCAAACAGGATGTAAGTAGTATTAAGAGAAGTAATGTTTTCATAACCATTTATAAATAAAAAAGGACTTACTGATCAAAAAACAAAATGATTATCAATAAGTCCCTATGTAAAAATTTTTAAGCTAAGCAGATTTTGCATCAGGTTCGATAAATAATGGCTCCCTGGAATTTTCAATCACGTCTTCTGTTATGATACACTTTTCAATATTTTTTCTTTCCGGGAGATCGAACATAATATCCAGCATAAACTGTTCAACTATTGAGCGAAGAGCTCGGGCGCCTGTTTTTCTTTCAAGTGCCTTTTTAACAATCGCATCAATAGCAAACGGATCGAACTCAAGATCGACACCTTCCATGGCAAACAGTTTTTTATACTGTTTAAGAATTGCATTTTTAGGTTCTGTAAGTATACTCCTCATCGCTTCTTCACTTAATGCATGAAGCGGAGCTATAACTGGTAATCTGCCAATCAATTCGGGAATTAATCCAAATCTTAATAAGTCTTCGGGCTGAACAAGACTTAATAGTTCATCTTCTGTTTCTGTTTTTTTCAGATCAGAGCCAAAGCCCATTTTGTTTTTATTTATTCTCTTTGCAATGATCTTTTCAATTCCCTCAAAAGCACCACCAACAATAAACAAAATATTCTTAGTGTTAAGATTAATAAGACTTTGTTCCGGATGTTTTCGTCCTCCCTTTGGGGGAATCCCGGCAATTGTACCCTCAAGAATTTTGAGTAATGCCTGCTGTACACCTTCGCCGGATACATCTCTTGTAATCGATGTGCTCTCGCTCTTTCTGGCAATCTTATCTATTTCATCTATATAAACAATTCCTTTTTGTGCACGCTCCAGATTATAATCTGCAGCCTGGAGAAGATGAACAAGAACTGTTTCAACATCATCGCCAACATAACCGGCTTCAGTAAGAGTTGTGGCATCGGCAATTGCAAAGGGAACATCAAGTATCCGTGCGAGTGTTTGTGCAAGCAATGTTTTTCCAACTCCTGTTGGTCCAAGAAGAAGGATATTGCTCTTTTCAATCTCTACTTCATCAAGTTCAAAAAAAGAGTTTCTGGAATTAATTCTTTTATAATGATTATACACTGCAACTGCTAAAACCCGTTTTGCTCTTTCCTGGCCAATCACAAATTCATCAAGTGATTTTTTTATTGATTGAGGTGTATGCTGTGTCCATTTGCCTTTTTTTGCATTGTTATAAGCGGCAAGATTATTTTTCAGTATGTCAACACTGCTTGCAATACATATATCGCAGATGTATACATCCGGGCCGGCAATCATGCTACCTACTTCATTACCGTCTCTACCGCAAAATGAACATTTTACTATTCGTTGATCCTGTTTTTTTGACATAATAATTATCTAGCTTGTTTTACTTCTAAGATATAAAATTCTCTCTCTTGCTTTATCTAAATAAATTGAACCGGGAAACTGCAGCAAAAGTTTTTCATAACTGTCTACTGCTTTGGGATATTCTTTTAACGCATATTCATAAATATTGCCCAGCAAATATAAGGCTTTATCAGCATAAATATTTTTCTCAAATTCTTCCGAAACTGCAACGAGTTGTTGAATTGCATCATTGTAACTCTGCAGTGCAATAGCCATCTGGGCAGATCTAAGGTTAACAATTGAGTGAAAAACAAATGCCCGTTGATCCAGAGCTATCCTGTCATATTTTTCTTTAGCTTCTGCAAATAACATTCGTTCTGCCAGAATTTCTGCTTCGCTGAAAAGCAAAAGATTAGACGAGTCATTCTTAGCTGTGTTCATTATTAAGGATATTTCCAATGCGTCATTAGCAAGGTTGTCCTTCAGATTTTTAAGTATTTCGGAAAGATGTATTGTTGCCTGGTCAAATTTTCCCCGGTAGGCTTTTATTTTTGCTAGATGAAAATGAGCTTCATTCTTTTTCTCTAATGAAGCACCTCTGAGATGAAGAGCCTCTTCATATAAATTTATAGATTCATACAGATTGCCTTCAATAAGATTTACCTCAGCAAGATCAAGATAAGCATCAATTGATAATCTGGACATCGGGTAATTCTTTATTATAACATCCAAAAATTCCTTAGCTGAGCTTAAATCATTCTGCAATCTGAATCGTATTTGAGCCATTCTGAGATAAGACTCAATTGCAACTTCACTATGAGCATAAATTTTTGTGATCTCTTCAAATGCTTTAATTGCCGGCTCTACAGTTTTAGCGTCAAGTTGTGGTGGAAGTGAAAATGTTTTCCAATCTTCAGCCGTTGATATGAATTTTTGCCGGAGAATTGCCTCCTGTGATTTGGCATAACCAAGCTTTGCGGCTGAAACTATTTTAGATTCCGGATAGCGTTGAATTATTGTACCGTAAACCGTTGAAGCTGCTTCAAACTCCCCTTCACGGAAAATAAACTCGGCATAGTTATAAAGATCACCGCCCTGGGATTGCCTTTTGTTGTCAAGTTCAGAGTAAATACTATAAGCCTTTTCGAAATCTTTTTGTTCTGTGTATAATCTGGCTAATAAAGAAAGGATTGGGAGGTTATCTGACTTTTTTTTCTTTTCAACTGCTTTGATTGTTTTTTCCAAAGCATCAGGTTTATTTATATATGAAAGAATCCTGCTTTGCACCACGGTAAGCTGAGTTGGTGATATTTCAAGGATTGAGCAGTATTCCTCGGCAGCCTTTTCATATCTCATAGTTAATGAGTAAAGATTTGCCAGATCCATTGAGAAAAGAAACGGATCATTTGTTGTAGATTTTCCTTTTTCCAGAATTTCTATGGCCTTATCAAATGCACGGCGCTCAATTGCAGAATTTGCTATCACTCTGAACGATACCTGGTTTGCACCGGGTTTCTTTAAAGGTTCGTCCCATACCTGATAAGCTTTTTCGTAATTCCCATTCATATAGTAAGTTGAACCAAGCTGACCAATAAGATTGATATCATCAGGATAGCTTAATAATCTGTTTTCAATAAGTAATATTGCGGCTGAATAATTTTTCTGCTGAGTGTAGACTCTGCTTAACGAATTATAGTAATTAATATTCTGCGGTTCTTTCTGATAAAGCTCCTCATAAATTTTTTGAGCCCTGTCGAAACTTCCCTGCTGCTCATAGCTCTGGGCAAGAAGGAATTTATTATAATCATCTGTACCCGCCTGCTGAGCTGAAATAAAGTAAAAGCTAACCAGTAGTATTATTAAAATATAAGTGATCTTCATATAGCTAAGATAATAAATCATTTCGGCTATTCAAGGGAAGAAGTTGAGGTACACGAAAGATTAGACTGAGATGCATAGATATAGGGCACATATTTGCGCCCTATACCTCATGCCTTTTAAGTTTTTATTAAAAAACAAATTACTTTGCCAGAAGCATTTTCTTTGTTTGGCTGAATTGTGCTGTTTCTAATTTATAGAAATATGCACCACTGGTTAATGACGAAGCATCAAAAGTAATTGAATACGGACCGGAATCTTTTACTTCATTAACTAATGTCATTACTTCCTGCCCGAGTGTATTGTAAACTGCTAACTTTACAAAACCTTCATTTACAATACTGAAATTAATTGTAGTTGAAGGATTGAATGGATTCGGATAGTTCTGTTCCAATGAATAAACTGAGGGAATATTTACGTCTACTTCAATCTCACTGCTGTATTCAAACGAGCCGTCAAAATCCATTTGCTTCAGGCGATAAGTATAACCACCACTAGCAATCTCATCGGTGAAAGAATAGCTTTTAGCTTCTGTTGTGGTTCCAAAGCCGGAAACAAAACCAACTGACTCATAAGCAGAGTTTAAAGATTTTCTTTGTACATCAAAACCCTGGTTATTTATTTCTGTTGCTGTAGTCCAGTTCAATGTAGCATTAGTACCGGAAACAGATGCTGTAAAAGACGTTAACTCAACTGGTATCGGCTCATCGTAAGTTAGTTTAACAATACTAAAGTTGCCTTGTGAGCCTGTTGTTGGTGTGTAACTGCTTTGCCATAATGCGCTGAATAGTGTGCCATAACCAGTAATCGCAGTTCCTACTGCATCAACTGATCTTGAGGTACCGGTGAAACCCTGATGCCTGATTTCTATTAACAGATGACTACCGGTATACAACCAAAGGTCATCAAATACTATCTCGGGTCCAAAATCATTTGGCACGCTTCCAAATCTGTATGTTCCTTCAGCAATATTCAATGGACCTGAACGTACTAGTGTTTGAGTACCAACCACATTATCTGCAAAAGTAAAACTTCTATTAGCCGGAGTAACGCTCTCACTAAGGTATATGTCGTAAGTTGAAAAAACCACATCTGCAGTTGGCCAGTTTGCTGTTGCAGAAGTTGGGATTCTCCATGCAATTGCATGGATTTCTTTGTTAAGCAGATCGGTTAATAGACTTTCATGAATTAAAAGTTGATATGTACGATTTGCGTTCGACAGCGGTCCAAGAAATGTATGTGTTCCGGGTGTACTTGTATACTCGGGCGGAATAACATTTGTGTCAACATCTCCTCCCTCTTGTGCAACAGAATTGAGAGATAAAGTAAGACAAAAAGCAACTGTTAAAAAAGAGAAGAAAAATTTCATATAGCAGCTCCTGTTTTTGTTGATGAGAATGCGTTAAGATAGGTTTATTTTGAAAATTCCGCAATGTTTTTAAAAATAATAATGAGCGACGAAATGATTTATCGATTTGTCAGGAAGTAAGTTTGTTAACAGTAGTGCAACTTGTAGTAAAAGTATAGTGGTATATGGTATAGAGGGTATAGGGATTTGAGTTCAACCCTATACCTTTTACCCTAATTTCTAACTAAGCAACAGCGGTAAGCAACTCTTTATCAATTGCCTGTTTTAAAGATTCTTTCGGTAAAGCACCGACTGCCATTTTCGGCTGACCTTCCATCGGGACGAATAGTAATGAAGGTATGCTTCTTATTCCAAATACACCACCAAGTTCCTGTTCCTCATCCGTATTCACTTTGTAAACATTTATCTTGCCTTTGTATTCTTCTGACAATTCTTCAAGAATTGGTCCTACCATTTTACATGGTCCGCACCATGGAGCCCAGAAATCAATAACAGCCGGAAGATCGCCTTCATATTTCCAGTCCTGGTTTTTTTCATAGTTAAAAACTTTTTCTAAAAAAGTCTGTTTTGTTAAGTTCTCGGTCATTGTTTTCCTTTCTGATAGATTAAATTAAAATATTAAACGGCTTCTAATACTCTTTGAAGTTTTTCTTTAACTTCAGAGGCTATGGGGATCATCTTATCATTATCAATTACTTTGGTCATCATCATAGGATCAAAGATTGAAATAACTGTTTTGCTATCTTTTTCATACACGACTACATTGCAGGGGAGCAATAATCCCAGCTCTTCTTCTGTCTGCAAAGCTTTATGAGCTATAGGCGGATTGCACGCACCAAGTATTGTATAGTTCTTAAAATCAACATCAATTTTTTTCTTCAGTGTGTCTTTAACATCAATAGTTGTAAGAACGCCGAAGCCTTCTTTCTTAAGTTCATCTGTAACTTTTTCTATTGCCTGACTAAAAGTATAATCTGTAGTTTTTGAAAATCCGTATTGCATAGTGCTCTCCTTACTCTTGCTTCTTTAAAGTTGACATATTAAAAATTTTATAGAGCGGGCAAAAACCGGTTCCACCGCTAAATAAAAAAGCCACACCAAATATTCCAAGTATTATTGCGGCAAGTCCGCTTATCTGATTCGTTAAGAATAAAACTGCAATAACAATAACAAGCAGAAGTCTTATTCCTCTGTCTAAATTTGTCATGTTCTTTTTCATTGTTCATTTTCCTTTGGTTGAAGTAATTTAGCTTTCGATTTCCAGTTAGTTAAAATCAATCCTATTACTACGCCATACATGGTGCTTGACCACGGATTACTTGTAATTGCACAACCTCTGTCGCATCCTATAAAGTGATAATAAAGATATCCGCCAAGAGCACCCAGTGCAACCGGTAGAATTCTCTTCGTCCATTTCCAGATTATCTGAGTCCTGCTGCTTTCCATCCGACAATTCCTCTGCTTAAGTTGGCTGCGTTAAATCCCATTTTTTTTAGTTTAGATGCTGCACTCATACTTCTGTTGCCTGTTCTGCAATAGCAAATAATTTCTGCATCTTTAAATTTCTTTAATTCATTTTCGCTTGATGAAATATCCATAAGCGGAATATGGTGAGAACCCTTTATAGAATCCTGTTTTCTCTCCATATCAGTTCTTACATCGAGCAAAACTACGTTTCTTTCTTTCTTCAGTTTAAGCGATGCGTCCACAGGTGTATAATGCTTGACCGACCTGTAAATCAACACTTTCCTGATTATGTAATATCCGATTAACGCAATTATTATGTATAAAAAAACCTGTCCGGGTTCCATAAAAACTTTCAATTTAGTGTCTGGTAAGATTAAGTAATTTGGAAAAGGATTCATGGTATTTATTTGAGATCAAAATGGAATTTTAATATATCGTTACTCCGCGCGCATGAATCGGCTAAAAACATTAAATGATTAACTTCACTGCAAAAAGAACCGGCATTCTTGCTTAAAAAAACAAATAAAATACAAAATGGTTTGATTTTTATGGAAACGGGAATTACTTTAACACTAACAAATTAACCAGAGTAATGGTTTTATAAGATTTATGAACATTCTCAGGGGTATTTCTATGGAATCGTTCAGGAACTGTGCTTTTTTGCTCTTGCTTGTAATAAGCGTTGGTCAATCTTATTCACAAAATCCGGGTGATCCCGGTACCTTATTAAAGTACTCTCAGCATGAAGTTTACTACAATTTAGAGCAAAATTTAATCGAAGTAGCAGACTTAAATGATGATCTTAAAAATGAAATAATAATACTCGCAATTGATACATTAATAATTATTGACTCCACTTCCATCCACTTTATACCGGCATTTAACCCGCAACCTTTGAATATAGGGGCTGCTTCGCTAAGATATTCAGATTGTACAAACAAAAAAATCATCTCCGTTTCACAAGACTTTCCAACAACTCACTGGTCTTATTATTATCCGGAAACCAATCATTTTGAGTATGTAAGTTTCCCAAGATACCAACCTTACTATTTCACAGTTGATCCTAATTGCAATATCTGGTCAGTTAATTCTGTAGATAATGATTCGTTTTTTATAGACGGTATATTTACGTCATCAGAAATATTTGAAGAAGGAACACTTGTAACACTCGTCGGTCAAAATGATTCGTTATTCAGTTTTGAATTTCAGGGCAGTTATGGTTTTCCTACAGTTGTTTATTCCTCTAAAAGCAGTAATTATATTTCAACTGTTTTAATCAGGGATAATATCTTTACATCCGGCAATCCTCACGGTATCTATCATTATTATTCAACAAATCAGGGTAATAACTGGCAGGGAGAAATTATTTTACGGGGAAATATGGATGAACCTGTTTGGGGACAAATAACCAACAGAAATTTGGCGCCATATCTGAAAAATTACTCTATGCTCTCCGGCGTGCTGGATAGCCTGGGTGTTTTGCATTTGGCACTTTATGGATTGGGCAAAACTATTGACGGCATTGATACAATTGAAACCTCAACAATTTTATACTGGAACGGCAGAGATAAAAACTGGATTGCAATTACTGATCCGGCTTATGAAAAAATGTATGACGGTGTTGGTAATCAGTTAGGTCAGTACGCACCGGGTTTTGCTTATGGTCAATCACTTCCAACAATTTCTGTTTCTGAAAATGGACAAGTTGTTTTAATTGCCTGGTCTGTTCCGGAGTTTACAGGTGAGCCGGGAGTGAGTCCTTTAAATATTTATCCCGGTGATGGAAGCGGTGTTTCAACACCGGTATACTATACGGATTATCTGGCTAACATTTCTTATGATGGCGGGCAGACTTGGTTAACTGAGAACCTCTTCCCATTAAAAAATCGGCAGAATGTTTTGGAAACATTTTTATCACTGAACAAGAAACTAAACTATGATGAGATCACCGGTAAGATAAGAGCAGATTATTTATATATAGTTGATGAAATACCGGGACTCTCTTGGTGGGGACAAAATTCA
>DATHSU010000344.1:0-7762 GCA_035463895.1 Ignavibacteriaceae bacterium
AAATAAGGCCGATAAAAATATTGCCTTCATAGATTTCCCTTTTTTACTCATTAACCGAATTAAAAATTGATTAGTTCAAAATTATTGAAAAATAATATTTATTTGGAAAAATGTCTTGAACGGTAGATATCCATAACAAGGCAGGATGTAAGGGGAGCGGCGCTGATTAACTTCATTCTGTTAAAGATTGTCAGACCCGTAATCTGTCCTAAAAAGTAAGCAATAACTAAAACAACAAAAGAGTTTATATCGAACCCTGTTCCGGATATTAACCGAAGAAAAATAATAGCAGGCACCGGCAGATGAATGGCTAGAAACCACTGAAGTGAAAACCGTTTAACATTCGCCCGCCAATAACCGAAAGGTATATTGAGAATTAGTACAATAATAGAAATCAAAATAAGGTTCATTAAAAATTAGTGTTTTGAAAACGAACATAAATAAAAGATTATTTATAAAAAATCCATTCACAATAACAAACAGGATGAGTGATAGTACTAAGAGGTTAATACTTTATTTTCTAAGGAGGCTGACTAATAATTCATTTTTTATGTCAGCCGCAAGCTTCAGCTTGCGAAAATATGACAAATACGCAACTTGAAAATTGCGGCGACCTTGTGTTTAAGACTTTTGAGTCAGTCCGTTTAGGGGGCATTAACTCATCAATGCGGCAATTGATGCAGTATTTACAATGTCGTCAACACTGCAGCCGCGGCTTAAATCAAAGAATGGTTTTTTCAATCCTTGAACCATTGGCCCAACCGCTTCCGCACCGCCTAATCGCTGAGCAATTTTGTATCCAATATTTCCTGCATTTAGATCAGGGAATACAAGAACATTTGCAAGTCCGGCAACAGAACTTCCGGGTGCTTTCTTTTTACCGATTGATTCAATAATTGAAGCGTCAAACTGAAGTTCACCATCAACCTTAAGATCAGGTCGTTTTTGTTTTACAATATTAGTTGCCTCAATTACTTTATCTGCAAGCTCGTGTTTGGCACTGCCTTTTGTTGAAAATGAAAGCATTGCTATAAGTGGTTCTTCACCTGTAAGTTTTTTATGATTATCAGCTGTTGAAATTGCTATATCTGCAAGCTGAGCTGCATCCGGATCAGGAACAACCGCACAATCAGCAAAGTTATAAGTCTTATCAGGGAACAGCATTAAAAAGAAACTGGATACAATTGAAATTCCTTCGGGTATACCGACGATCTGAATTCCTGCTTTCATCACATCTGCAGTTGAAGCAAAGGAACCAGCAACACTTCCATCAACAATTCCTTCTCTGAGCATCATAGCCGCAAAGAAAAGGTCGCGCTTTAAAGTTTCTTTTGCCTGCTCTGGAGTCATCCCTTTTTTCTTTCTCAACTCATAATAGATGTTAGCAAATTCATCAAACTTTTCGTGTTTTGTGTGATCAATTATTTTAATTCCGGTGAGACTTACGCCAAGCTTTTTAGCATCTTCATTTATTTTGTCTTCACTTCCTAAGGTTACAACTGAAGCAGTTTTTTCTTTGGTAAGGATTTCTGCTGCTTTAAGTACTCTTTCATCGTGAGATTCCGGTAGTATAATGGTTTTGTTAAGCTTTGCTGCTTTTGCTTTAATCTGAGTTAGTAGTTCGAGTCCCATAAATTTCTCCGTATTTTGAAAATTTCAGTCATCAAATTTACTAAATTGTTATGCAATGGGGGAAGAACCATATCACATTAACTTCTGGAAATTAATTATCTGAATGTATTTTTATTTTAGATATATAATAAGGGGAACACTCAAGCACTTGGTTCAATTAAGCATTATATTAGCATTCAAATTTATTTTCTTTTAAGCATAAAAAGACTTAATTTTCGTTGTTTTTTTAAGCTAAAACGGATAAATTCACAGCCTTAATTTTGTTATGATTGCGGAAAATTTAGCCCAAATTCGAGAAAAAATCGAACTTCGTTGTGAGAAATCCGGCAGAAATGCCGATAAAATCAAACTGATTGCTGTAACTAAGTATTTTGGTACCGATATAATTGAAGAGGCTGTTGCTGCTGGTTTAACAGATTTTGGTGAGAATAAAGCTCAGGAACTCAATCTTAAATACGAAAAGTTGGGTAATAAGATTACCTGGCATTTTATTGGCACATTGCAGAAAAACAAAGTTAAGTATGCTGTTAAAGCGGCTGAGTTTATCCATTCAGTCGATTCTATTGAATTAGCCGATGAAGTTGATGCAAGAGCAGGTAAACTCAGCAAGGTCCAGAAAATTCTATTGGAAGTAAACACATCCTCAGAAGAAAGCAAAACGGGTTTGATAACAGAAGATGATGTATTCAGACTAGCTGAGCATTGTAACAAAAAAAATAATTTAGAGCTTATCGGTCTAATGACAATGGCTCCATTTACTGATGATGAACATGTAATCAGAAACAGTTTTTCATTGCTTAGATCACTTAAAGAAAAATTAATTAAAAACGGATTTACCAAAATAACTGAGCTTTCTATGGGAATGACCAACGATTATGAAATAGCAGTTGACGAAGGTGCTACTATGCTTAGAATTGGCTCGGCAATATTTGGTGAAAGAGATTATTCAAAAGATTGGAGGGAAATATGAAAATTTCCCCTGTAAGCATTAAGCGGCAGGAATTTGCAAAAAAAATGCGCGGGTATGACCCCGAAGAAGTTCAGGCATTTCTCGAAAAACTTGCCGATGATATTGATGAATTGCAGAAGGAGAATGAAGAACTGTATCAACAGGTCGAAACTCTCAATGAAAACCTTTCTGAATTTAAGAAGATTGAAAAAAACCTTCAGGATACTTTACTGAAAGCGCAGGAATCTTCAACCAAAACAATTGAGTCCACAAAAAAACAAGCAAGTCTTATAATTAAAGAAGCTGAACTAAAAGCATCGCAGATAATTGAGAAAGCACGTGAAAATGCCAACGAGATCCGAAGTGCTGTTATTAATCTGAGAGAAGAAAAAGATCTTATAATCGCAAAACTTAAAGCAATAATTAATTCACAGGCACATCTGCTTGAAATGAAAGTTGAGGATGCCGGGGAGGAAAGAACAGCATCCCGTAAGGAAGAACCTGCACAAAAACTTGACATCGATCTAGATGATATTATTGATAAAATTCTCTGATTGAAATGAGTAATCTTTTAGAAAAAATAAATGAAACATTAGCTGTCATTCGTAAACAAACAAATGATAATTACCCTGTTGGAATTATACTCGGCACTGGTTTAGGCGGACTTGTTAAAGAGATTGAAATTGAACACGAAATCAACTATGCTGATTTACCTCATTTTCCTTTATCAACGGTAGAATCGCATCATGGAAGATTAATATTCGGGAAGATCAATGGTAAAAAAGTTGTTGCAATGCAGGGGCGTTTTCATTTTTATGAAGGCTACTCAATGCAGCAGATTACTTATCCGGTTCGTGTTATGAAATTCCTTGGTGTAAAAACTCTGCTCGTTTCAAATGCATGTGGTGGGATGAATCCGGTTTACCGTAAAGGAGATTTGATGCTGATGAATGATCATATAAATCTTCTTGGTGATAATCCACTGATAGGAAAAAATGAAGATGAACTCGGTCCAAGATTTCCGGATATGAGTGAACCATACAGTATAGAGTTAATTGATCTGGCAGGAAACGTGGCTTTAGAGAATCAGATAAAAGTCCACAAAGGCGTTTATGTCGCAGTACCCGGACCAAATCTTGAAACAAGAGCTGAATACAGATTTTTGCGTGCAATTGGTGCAGATGTAGTAGGTATGTCAACTGTACCAGAAAATATAGTTGCAAATCACATGGGCATAAAAGTTTTAGGAATCAGTATTATTACGGATGAGTGTTTTCCAGATAGTCTGCAGCCGGTTAATGTTGATGAAATAATTGCAGCTGCTATGAAAGCAGAACCCAAAATGACGTTAATCATGAAAGAAGTAATTAAGAGGTTGTAATGTCGGCACTAACAAAAAAACTAACGAACTATGGTGCTGTACTTTTAATTGGTGTTTTGATTTTCGCATCAAACTTTCTCGATACCGATATTTTTATTTTTGGTGAAAATCACTTCGCAGTTTGGTTTGTACTATCCATTATGTGTTTTGCCTGCGGCTGGTTTATTAACCGAACTCTTGGCTGGCAGTACGGCGGCAAAGTTGTTTTTGCAGTAACAATAGGTGTTACCTTTCTCAGCATCTTTATGATAACTTTTTTTAGAGAGTACTTTGCTTCAAGCGAATTGCTTTTCGAAAATATCATTCTCTACACTTTAAGAAATATTACATTGGGGGCTATGGGCTTTTTCGGAATGGCAATCCAGCAGCTTCTTGGTGAAGATAGGGAAGTTGTTCTGCTCAGAGAAAAAATAAAAATACTTGAAGAAATAAGATACGATCGTAATAAAGAATCTGAGCTTGAATTGAAAGAGGCACAGCTCAAAGCCAAAGAAATTATACTTGAAGCCCAGTCACAATCAAAAAATATGATTTTGAAAAAAGAAAGAATTGAAAAAGAGCTGAAAGAGTTTATTCAGGCAGAAAAAGAATTAATTAAAAAATACGAAGAGTTATAAATTTTCAGTCAAAGGTTATTTTAAGTAAGATGTTCAAGCAGAATCCTGAAAAAGTCGGTTATCCTAATTTAGAAGAAGCAATACTTAAGTTCTGGGAAGAGAATAAAGTTTTTGAAAAAAGCGTTTCATCCAGGGATGAAAGTAAATCTTTCACTTTTTATGAAGGTCCTCCAACAGCAAACGGCAAGCCCGGTATCCATCACGTTATGGCCCGTACACTTAAAGATCTTGTGTGCAGATATAAAACATTACAAGGCTTCAGGGTTGAAAGAAAAGCCGGCTGGGATACTCATGGACTTCCAGTTGAAATTGAAGTTGAAAAATCACTCGGTATAAAACATAAAAGTGAAGTTCTTGATTACGGAGTTGAAAAGTATAATGAAGCCTGCCGAAAATCTGTGTTTACATATCTCGATCTATGGGAAAAAATGACAACCCGTATGGGTTACTGGATTGATTTGAATTCTGCCTATGTTACTCTTACAAATGATTATATTGAGTCTGTCTGGTGGGCATTAAAATCATTGTTTGACAAGGGACTTATTTACAAAGATTATAAAATCGTTCCGCAGGATCCCAAATCTGAAACGGTTCTTTCTTCTCACGAACTTGCTTTGGGCTACAGGGAAACAAAAGATCCGTCAGTTTATGTATTATTTAAACTTGTTGATGCCGATGAACATATCTTAGTTTGGACAACAACCCCCTGGACGCTGATTTCAAACGTTGCTCTTGCCGTTGGCTCAGACATTGACTATGTAAAAATTAAATTAGATGATAAAAAAATCATTCTGGCAAAAGATCGTCTTGCAGTTATTGAGAAAGATTATGAGTTGATTGGTGAGTTAAAAGGAAAGGAACTTACAGGTAGAAAGTACGAACAGCTCTTTAAATACTGTCGGGTTGATAAAGATGCATTCTATGTAATTGAAGGTGATTTTGTAAGCACAGAAGATGGTTCAGGTGTAGTGCATATTGCTCCTGCATTTGGTGCTGATGACTACGAGATTTCTAAAAAGTATAATCTCCCAATGCTTCAGCCGGTTACAAGAGGCGGTGTTTTTACAGATGAAGTAATTGATTTTGCCGGACAGTTTGTAAAAGATGCTGATGAAGGAATTATTAAAAAAATGAGGCTGGAAGGCAAACTTTTTAAAAAAGAAACGATTGTTCACTCTTATCCGTTCAGCTGGCGACATACGGATGTCCCCGTAATTTACTATGCGCGGGAATCGTGGTTTATCAGAACAACAAAAATCGCCAAACGAATGGTTGAACTTAATAAAACCATTAACTGGCAGCCGCCTGAAGTTGGTGCAGGCAGATTCGGCAACTGGCTTGATGAGAATAAAGACTGGGCATTATCACGAGATCGTTTCTGGGCTACGCCTCTACCGATATGGGTAAGTGAAGATGGGGATATGTTTGCTGTAGGAAGCATTGAAGAACTAAAGCAGGGTTTTATTGAACAAAACGGAAAAAGAATTCCTCTTTCTGAGGTTGAAGAAATTGATCTTCACAAACCATTTGTTGACAAAGTTTTCTTCGAGCGGAAAGGCAAAATATTTAAAAGAACTCCCGAACTGATTGATGTTTGGTTTGATTCCGGTGCAATGCCATTCGCTCAATACCATTATCCGTTTGAAAACAAGGAACTATTTGAGAAAAAATTCTTCCCATCAGATTTTATTTGCGAAGGAATTGATCAAACACGCGGATGGTTTTATACTTTGCACGCTATAGCTACAATGTTGTTTGACAATGTTGCATTCAAAAATGTAATTGTCAATGAGCTTATTCTGGATAAATCTGGAAGAAAAATGTCGAAATCAATCGGCAACTCGGTTGATCCTTTTGAACTCTTCGATAAATACGGTGCTGATGCTACAAGATGGTACCTTGTTACAAATAGCCCTCCGTGGAAGCCCACTTTATTTGATGAAGAAGGTTTGCTCGAAGTTCAACGAAAATTTTTCGGAACACTTTACAACACATATTCTTTTTTTGCACTTTATGCCAATATAGATGAGTTCAACTTCACTGATGAATTGATACCTTACGAGGAAAGACCTGAAATTGACAGATGGATAATTTCAAAACTAAACTCATTCATCACCGAGTATGAAAAATTGATGGATGAATACGAAGTTACAAAAGCAGCAAGAGCTGTTTCAACATTCACTATCGATCATCTTTCAAACTGGTATGTAAGGAGAAGCAGAAGAAGATTCTGGAAATCTGAAATGAACAGGGAAAAACTTTCTGCATATCAGACACTTTATGAGTGCCTGATAAATGTTGCAAAGCTTACATCTCCTTTCGCACCTTTTACCGCTGAGGAGATTTATCAGAATCTTAATAATGTAACGAAGCACGAAAAATTCGAATCCGTTCATCTTTCTGAATACCCTAAAGCTGGATATCGTGAAGCGGAACTTGAAGAAAAAATGGATGTTGCTCAAAACGTTGTGTATCTAACTCGAGCAATGAGAGCTAAGAATAACCTTAAAGTCCGCCAGCCATTAAGAAAAATTATGGTTGTTCTTGATAAATCCAAACAGGAATCTTTCATTAAAATGAAAGATGTAGTGCTTGATGAAGTAAATATTAAAGAATTAGTCGTACTTAGTGATGACGCAGAATTTGTGAATAAATCTTCTAAAGCAAATTTCAAGTCGATCGGTCCAAAATTTGGTAAAAAAGCTAAAGCTGTGGCTGCAGCAATTAAAAACTTAAGTAAGGATCAAATTCGGTTGATTGAATCAGACCAACAGATTAATTTGAATATTGAAGATGAAGAAATTATTGTTACAAAAGAGGATGTTGAAATTATAAGTACAGAAATTACCGGTTGGGTTGTTGAAACCGAAAACGGAGTAACTGTTGCGATTGATAAGGAACTTGATGAATCTTTAATTGCAGAAGGTCTTGCTAGAGAGTTTGTTAACAGAATTCAGAATATGAGAAAAGATGCCGGTTTTGAAGTGACAGATAAAATAAAAATACTTTTTAAAGGTGATAATACTCTAATTAATGCGATAAATAATTTTAATCAATACATAGCAAATGAAACCTTAGCAGAAAAAGTCAGCATCGATGACCAAATGAACGGCGGGTATAAGCAGGATTGGAAAATCGGTGAATATGATTGCTCAATTCAAATAGAAAAGGTTAATTCCTAGA
>DATHSU010000345.1:0-16256 GCA_035463895.1 Ignavibacteriaceae bacterium
CTGACTGGATTTGTCCGGTGCTGTCAAATACAGCAACGTTGTAATAAAAATAGCTTCCATCCTCGTCAGGGAAAAAATTCCTTGTATCAATTTTTTCAGGAGGATTTGTAACCGCATCTTTGCAGCTATAAACCATAAGTAATGGTATGGCTAACAATAAAAATATCTTAATGAAGTTCTTCTTAGTCATATTTTTTTGATTATATCCTTCAATTGTTCAAATGCTTTTAATCTGTGACTTATTTTATTCTTCTCCTGTAAACTCAATTCACCCATAGTAAGTTCATAACCATCAGGAATAAAATAAGGATCATACCCGAATCCGTTACTTCCCCTTCCCTGTTTAATTATTCTGCCCTTACAATCCCCATCCACGACTTTAAGATTGGTACCATTATAATAAACCGCAACACAAATATATTTCGCTAAGTGAGGTACAGGAAATTTTTCCAGTTCCGAAATTAGTTTATTGTTATTCTGTTCATCAGTTGCATTTTCACCTGCGTATCTGGCTGATATCACCCCGGGAGCACCGTTTAACTGACTTACTGACAAACCGGAATCATCTGAAATAACCGGTATCTTAAAAAAATCATAAGCAGCTCTGGCTTTTTTGATTGCATTGGCTTTAAAGGTGTCCCCGTCTTCAATCACTTCAGGATAATTATCAAAATCAAGAAAAGAAAGTATTTCAAAGTTTAAATCTTTAAATATCTCTCGGATGTCCTCCATTTTACCTTTGTTGGTTGTGGCAATCAAAATCCTTTTAGGTGTCATAATCGTTGTAACAAGTTATTGAGTTCTGACTTTGCATTACTCACAACTTCCCTACTGTCGTACTTATTGGAAAATCTATCCTTCACAACCCATTTCCCATCGATAATAACCGAATGAACATTATTTGCTGATGCTGAGTAAACAATTTTAGAATAAACATTATTTTCGTCATCGGTATAAGGCATTTCAACTGCATTCAAGTCTAAAAGAACAAGATCAGCTTTTTTTCTGACTTCAATGCTTCCTGTTTCGTCATCAATATGCAATGCACGTGCACCTTCGATTGTTGCAACTCTGAATACTGTTTGTGCATCCATTATCTTCGGTCCGTGAACTGGTTTTTGAATAAGTGAAGCCAGCCGCATTTCGGTAAATACACTTAAATTATTATTGCAAGGAGCACCATCCGCACCGAGTGACACAGAGATACCCTCTTTCAGATAACGGGGAATATTCGCAATGCCTGATCCAAGTTTAAGATTGGAGGATGGACAATGTGAAATTCTAACATCATTTTTCTTAAGAGTATTTATTTCATTATCATTAACGTGAATACCGTGTGCAAGTACAGTATGATCACTCAATATTCCGATTGAATTAAAATGTTCTATGTTTTCCTGTCCGTATCTTTTTCTTACTTCGGCAATTTCATTTTTATTTTCAGAAGAGTGGGTGTGATAAATACTTCCGGGAAAATCTTTCTGCATTTCAGCAGTTTCTTTTAGCATTGTATCTGAACAGGATAGGATAAAACGAGGTGCAAATCCGTATTTAATCATTCCATTTGATTTATTATGAAAATCCTTTGCAAGCTGGTAAGTATTCTTCAGCTCATCTTTTATTGTAGATTTGAATTCAGGAAACAGATCATTCTGATCGATCATACATTTTCCGGCAAATGCACGCATACCGGAATTGATAAGTTCTTCAAAAATGACCTCCTGGTAACTGAGAGTTCCCATATCAAGGATGGTAGTGGTTCCTCCGGACTGCAATTCCAATATGCCTGCGCGAACAGAAGCACGCAGTGAATCTTTGTTATGAGCATTTTCATACGGGAATATTTTCAACTGAAGCCAGTCAAGCAGTTCAAGATCATCAGCAAGTCCGCGAAACAATGTCTGGCAAAGATGAATATGTGTTTGAATGAACCCGGGAATTAAGGTAAGTTCAGAATAGTTAAAAACCTCTCCATCAAATTTCTCAATCGGATAATTACTTAAATCGTGTATGGCGGCAATTTTATTATCAATAATTTCGATTGCGTGGTTTTTTAATATTCTGTTCTGATCATCAACAGTAACTATTTCATTCGGAATTAACAGCCATCGGTTCAGACTCATAATCTGACTCTTTCTCTTTCTCCTGAAAAATATCATCCATCACATCAAATGCATAACGGAGATGTGGGATTACAATAGAACCTCCTACAATTAAAGCGACATTAAAAGTTTCATAAAGTTCTTCTTTTGTAGCACCTTCCTGGATTGAACGATCAATATGATAGAATATACAATCGTTGCACCTTAACACCATTGAGGCTGCTAATCCCATCAACTCTTTAGTTTTAGCATTCAATGCACCATCAATATAAGCTTTATTATCAAGGGCAAAGAACTTATTAAAGTCCCTGAAACCTGAGTTAAGGATTTTATCATTCATTTTGGTTCTGTACAATCTTGTTTCCGAGGTTGTTTTTTTCATAATGCTCCTGAAATTGATAACTAAAAATTAGCTTTTTGATACGAACAGATAAATTCAATCATCTTACTCTTTCTCGTACTCTTAATCTTAATATTTAAAAATCATTCTTATCAGCATCGTAAGATATTTCAAGTTTTTCTTTTGGGACATAATCATCGTCATCTTCCCAATCATATTTTTTTGGCGGATCAGTTTTTCTAAAGATGAATGCTGCAATTAAACCCATTACCGCTCCAAAGAAATGAGATTCCCAGGAAATTCCTTTCATACCGGGTAATACTCCCCAAACCAATCCCCCGTACATAAACACTACAAGCAATGAAAGTGCAATTGATTTATTATCTTTTCTGAAAAGACCGTTAAAAAATAAGAATGAGACATATCCGTAAACTATACCACTTGCACCAATATGATAAACTTCTCTTCCAAAGAGCCAGACTAATAAACCGGTACCAATATAAATTACCAGGAATGATGCATATGCCTGTTTTGGATAAAAATAGAATAGACTGATTCCAAGAATTATAAGCGGCGCAGTATTTGATAAAAGATGCGAAAAACTTCCATGAATTAATGGCGCACTTATAATACCTATCAAACCGGAAAAATTTCTTGGAAGAACTCCTAACTGACTAAGGCTGATATTAAACAAATACCCAACTAGGTGTATTACCCATATAACCAAAGGGAATGTAAGCGGAATGATCAGTTGTTTAACTATATCTTTACCTGGTTGCAAATAATTACTCTATACTTTTATACAAATATAAAGTTATAATGCTTGCAGGGTCAAATACTAAGTAAATCATTTTATTTGCTGAAATAATCAAATATTTGCAGCAATTCAGGTTGTAACGCAGGTAAATCTGGTTTGTTTATTTATCACGCTCAGACTAATTTTAGTAACCAAAAAGGCATTTTTTCTTAATAAAATTAATGGAAAGTATTATGTTGTCAAAAGATTATATTGAACTAGAAAATAAGTACGGTGCTCATAATTACCACCCTCTTGAGGTTGTTATTGCCAAAGGAAAGGGCGTTTGGGTCTGGGATGTTGAGGGCAAAAAATATCTTGACTTTCTCTCAGCTTATTCGGCTGTAAATCAGGGTCATTGTCATCCCAAAATAGTAAATGCCATGATTGATCAGGCTCAGACCTTAACACTCACATCCCGTGCGTTTTATAATAATGTACTTGGTGAATATGAAAAATACATAACTGAATTATTTGGTTACGATAAAGTTCTTCCTATGAATACTGGTGTTGAGGGCGGCGAGACAGCGGTTAAACTTGCCAGAAGATGGGGGTATGATGTTAAAGGTATTAAAAAGAATGAAGCAAAAATAATAGTTGCAAATGAAAATTTTCACGGCAGA
Organism: Ignavibacteriaceae bacterium; assembly: GCA_035463895.1. Lineage (GTDB taxonomy): Bacteria > Bacteroidota > Ignavibacteria > Ignavibacteriales > Ignavibacteriaceae > JAGXRK01. Next base: position 3,859 of record DATHSU010000345.1, read on the forward strand.
ACTATGATGGCTGTTTCTGCATCAACAGATCCGGATTCATATGAGGGATACGGACCATTTTTACCCGGATTTATTAAAATACCATTTAATGATATTCCTGCATTAGAAAAAGCGTTAGAAGATCCTAACGTTTGTGCATTTATGGTTGAACCAATTCAGGGTGAAGCTGGTGTTTTTGTTCCGGATGAAGGATATCTTAAAAAAGCCCAACAGCTTTGCAAAGCGAAAAATGTTCTGTTGGTTTGCGATGAAGTTCAGACAGGCCTTGCAAGAACAGGAAAAATGCTTGCATCTGATCATGAGGATGTTAAACCGGATATTCTGGTTCTTGGCAAAGCACTTTCGGGCGGAACGATGCCTGTTTCTGCTATACTTGCGAATGATGAAATTATGCTAACTATAAAACCCGGTCAGCACGGATCAACTTTTGGCGGAAACCCGCTAGCGTGTAAAGTTGCTCTCGCTTCTCTTAAGGTATTGGTTGAAGAAAAGCTTGCTGAAAATGCAGATGCAATGGGAAAATACTTCCGCAGTGAAATGCAGAAAATGGTTGAGGAGTTTGATCATCTTGTGCTTGTTCGCGGAAAAGGATTACTTAATGCCATTGTTATTAAACCATCAAAAGATGGTAAAACCGCTTATGATGTTTGTGTTGAATTAAAGAATAATGGTGTACTTGCCAAACCGACTCACGGTGATATTATAAGATTTGCACCTCCGCTGGTTATAACCAAAGAAGAAATTGATTTTGCATTAGGAGTTATAAGAAAGGTATTAGCCAGCTTTAATTAAAATGTAATAAGCTTTTAACATAGCGATCTTTGATTAGAAATAATTCGAAGATCGCTTTTTTATTTGCCGCCGTTCAGGTAATTATTTATTTCAATATCTGTTTTTTCAATTGAAACTCTGAGTTTGACTAATCGGTTACTGCAGCTTTCAACATCATTACTTTTTGCAGATAATTCTATTCCAAGAGATTCATCTCCGACAACAGACGCACCAACAGTATAACTTGAACCCTTTAAAGTATGCGCAAGTTCACTTAACTTTTTCAGGTTTTTTTCTTTTAGCACATCAGTCATTTGTTCATATTTGCTGTGTGCGTCAACCACATAATCCTTAAGCAGATCTTTTTCAAAATCTTTATCCCCGAGACTAACCTTTTTTAATCTATTCAAATCTAATGCAGGTTTATAAGTTTCATTCACTTTCTTTTCACTCACTTTAATTTTCTGTTCATCTTCAGTAATTGAGTTGACTTTTAAGAGTTTATCAATCAAGGCAAGCAATTCAGTGCTTCTGATAGGTTTGGAAATATATTCATTCATCCCTGCCCTGATACATTTTTCCCTGTCTCCAATAAGTGCGTGTGCAGTAATTGCAATAATTGGGACATTTCTTTTGGACTGATCCAGCTTTCTTATCTGTGAAGTAACCTCAAGTCCATCCATTTCCGGCATTTGAACATCCATAAGCAATAAATCATAATGATTATTCCTATATGCTTTAAGAGCTTCGCTTCCGTTAATTACTGAATCAGCATTAAAACCAGCTGATGCTAAAATTTTCAGTATAACTTTTTGATTTATTACATTGTCTTCAGCTAGAAGAAGCTTAAATCTCTTTCTTTTATTGAAATTACTTTTAATAATAGAATTATCATCTGTATCGTAACTACCCTTAACATAAGTGGATTTTTGAGAAGCATCCAGGGCAAACTCTGGAGTATCAATGGATTTATAAACATGTATTTCAAAAGAAAATCTGCTGCCGTGTCCTTCAACACTTTCGCATCTAATGTCACCATCCATCATCGTAACAAATTCTTTACAGATAACTAAACCTAAACCTGTACCGCCGAATTTACCGCTCTCCGATCCATCGACTTGTGAAAAAGGTTTAAACAATTCATTTATTTTGTGAGCAGGTATTCCAATTCCCGAATCAATAATTGAGGCAAGAACTTTTACTCTGTTCAGGCTTGCAGATTCTGTTTTTACCTCAATAGTAATTTCACCTTCCGGTGTAAACTTAACTGCATTACTCAATAAGTTTATAAAGATCTGCCTTATTCTGGTAGGATCACCTATAAAGTTTAATTCTTTATCAGACGGGAGCCGGGTTACAATATTCAGCCCTTTTTCACTTACTTTTGCCTGCACAACCGAAATCGACTGCTCAACAATTTTCCTGAAATTAAAACTCAATCGTTCAAGTTCCACTCTACCGGATTCAATCTTGCTAAGGTCCAGAATAGAATTAATTATTTCAAGCAGTGATTCAGCAGATTGTTTTGCTGTACCCACATATTGTCTTAGCTCTTCTTTATTTTCATAAATGTCGTTTTCAATTAAAGAAAGAAATCCAATAATGCCGTTCATTGGAGTTCTGATCTCGTGACTCATATTCGCGAGGAACTTAGTTTTTAATCCGCTCAGTTTTAAAGCTTCCTGCGCCAGTCTGTCGGATTTTTCTTTTTCTTTTCTAAGGCTGGCTTCAGCAAGCTTTCTCTCATGCTCAATCTCAAGTTGTTTAGAAACATCTGTTACATTTGCTTCAAAATAATATCTTTTTGTATTGTCATCAAAAAGTTTAAAAATATTTATGCTGGTTACTAATTCTCCGCCATCCTTTTTGATAAAAGTAAGTCTGAAATCAGTTGCTGTCCCCCGTTCGTTTAGTATATTTACCATTTTATCTCTTTCAACAAGATTGGCTACAACATGCTTCATATTCTTATTTATAAGGTCTGGAATATGACTGTAACCAAGCATTCTGGCAAAAGCAGGATTTATCGTAAGAAATTTACCGTCAGGAGTTGTTTGAAAAATACCTTCGGAAATGTTATTAAATATTAGCCGTAATTTTTGCTCCGACTGTTCAATTTGATAGGATTTTTCCGCCAGCATTAATCTCAATCTAAAATTTATTGCACTTCCTATAACAGAGATAAGACTAAGGAATAAAACGAACAGCACAGACTCGAACATATTAGGCAGAAAATAAATTCTTTGATCGTTAAACAGGATGGCAACAGCAAAAACTATGTTGTAATATATAACTACCAGAATTTGATTTTTAACTTCCCAGTTCAAGAACATTGCCGAAGTAAAAATCATTAATCCTACTATATGAGAATTGAACACCAGTGTTGCCGGAAGAAGAAGAATCATCATTCCTGATGAAATAATTATTGTTAATAATAAAATATGAACAAAAAGTATCGATGCTCTTGCCGCAAGTTTAGTGTACATCATTACAAGAATAATAAAGGCAATCATGGTTGCTGATAATCTTGTAACATACACTTGAATGGCAAAATCCTGGTGATAACGCACCTCGAACAGCATTGCGAAAAGCCCGGAGATGATTACAAGAAATGCAATTACTTTGAGCGGTGTTATGAGATGTAAATTGGATTCTTTAACTATTTCATCATATCTCTCCCCGTTAAAAGGCAAAGTTGGTTTAAACAGAAAGTCCAGTATTGAATTATTTTCATTCATTGCATTTAATACTTAGGTATTGCAAAAGCAAAAATCCGAAAAAAAATGATTAAATAATAGTGTTACAATTACTCTTTTTTTATAGATTAGCAATAGGTAATTAAGTGTAATAGTAAAATGACAGACTTTCTATATTCGATTGACTTAAGCGTACTCTATTTTTTTAATCACACTATTTCCACCGGTTTTCTAGATAAATTTTTCTCAACAATAACCAATGTTAATAACTGGTATATAGCTTATGCAATTTTAATTGGAATCAGCTGGACAAAAGGCGGTAGAATAGGAAAAACAGCTGTTATTGGTGTGATTTTGCTAATTTTAGCTGGTGATCAGTTGGGTCACAAGGTGCTGAAGGAGATTTTTCAGCGAATAAGGCCCTGTAATGCTCTAATGGATATTCTTACGCCCCTCGGATGTACAGGCAGTTATTCATTTCCTTCTAATCACGCAATTAATAACTTTGCCGCAGCTATGTTTTTTTACCGGTTATTCCCACGGTTGAAATGGGTACTTTTTATAACTGCTTTTTTAGTTGCTCTTTCAAGAGTTTATCTTGGCCTTCATTATCCATCTGATATGCTTGGAGGAGCTTTAATTGGTTTACTTTTGGGTTATATATTTGCTGAAGGCGCCATAAAGATGGAGGCTTGGTATGAAACAAGAAAAAATCTAAAATTGAAATCTCAAAATTCATCGGAGAAAGCAGATGAGTAAATTATTATTGTTAACAATTTTAACTTTGCTTTGCTTTTCCAGTATATATGGTAAGATTTGTTACACAGCATTATCAGATGCTGATTCTGTATATATACGTGCGCTGGATTATTATGATGAATCCGAAGATAGTTCTACAATTATTGAAATCACTTACCCGAAAATTCACGGACTTCTGAACAAAGCTGTGGAAGAAAAAATTAATTCTTTTTTAGAGGAGGAATTCTTCAAATCAATAGAATGGTTCGATGAATTTGTAGCAATTCTTGATTCGTTTCCTACACTTGAATATGAGCGGGGAATGTTTTTCAGTTTTGAATCAGGTTTCGATAAAAAGCTTCTTAATGAAAAAGTTTTGAGTTTAGCTCTCAATCATTATGAATTTACTGGCGGTGCACACGGCAACTTTTATGCAATTGGTTATACCATTGATTTAAACACCGGTGACTTGTTAACCCTTGATAAAATAATTAGGCAAGGCTCGCTACCCGCTATAACAAAAATTTGTGAGCAAAGAATTTTAGAGATGTGTGAAGCCGAATCATTATCCGATGCTGGAATGTTTGAGGATCATATTGATTTAACTTTTGACCAGGATTTTTTTCTGCTTGCTGATGCTTTGGTTTTTCAATTTGATCCTTATGAAATTGCACCTTACTCAATGGGTAATATAGAAGTTGTAATTCACTTTGATGATATTAAAGATCATTTACTTATTGATTTGAATAAAAAGGAATAGTTTAATTGGATTATAAAATTAAAATCAGATATGCCGTTCCCGAGGATGTACACATCATTCACCAGCTTATAAAAGAACTAGCTGAATTTGAGAAACTTCTAGACCAGGTAAAAACTTCAAAACAGGATTTACAGAAGGTCCTTTTCGGAGAAAAATCGTTTGTTGAAATTTTTATAGCTGAATTTGATAATATAACTGCTGGATACGCTCTTTTCTTTCCTAACTTTTCTACTTTTATCGGCAAACCGGGGATATATCTTGAAGACCTTTTTGTAAAACCGGAATACCGCGGTAAAGGCATAGGAAAAGCTCTTCTGGAAGCGGTCATTTCTTTAGCAAAAGAAAGGAACTGCGGCAGAGTTGAGTGGAGCGTGCTGAATTGGAATAAATCCGCTATTGATTTTTATAATGCCCGTGGCGCACATCAGCTTGAAGATTGGCAAATCTTCCGTCTTACAGAGGATAAATTTTAACCTTAGAAACATTTGATAACCGCAATCATCCACACAAAAACTCTTATTAAAATCTTACAGATTTAATTATCTTTATCACATTATTTTTACATTTTACGTATAACAGCTAACAGCAAGAAAGGCTAATATGGCTTTAGAAAACAGACGTGTGGTTGTAACAGGTATAGGTGCTTTAACTCCTATTGGATTAAGCGTTGATGAATTCTGGGACTCAATGATGGATGGGAAAAGCGGAGCAGCTCCTATTAAAAGTTTTGATACATCAAAAGTTGAGACCAAGTTTGCGTGTGAACTGAAAGGTTTTGATGTTGGTGAATATCTGGATAGAAAAACAGCCCGTCGGCTTGATCCCTTTGCACAATATGCGCTGGCTGCAACTCAACAAGCTATCAAGGACAGCGGATTAAATCCCGAAAGTCTATCAGATGATGAAAGAGCTAAAATTGGTGTAATTTATGGAAGCGGAATCGGTGGTATACAAACCTTCTATCAACAGTCTGTTACTAATTACACGCAGGGTCCGGAACGGATTTCTCCTTTTTTTATTCCAATGTTAATACCCGATATTGCTGCCGGACACATCTCAATGCAGTATGGTTTCCGTGGACCTAACTACTGCACTGTATCGGCTTGTGCTACAGGAAACAATAATATGATTGATAGTTACCTTTTAATTAAAATTGGAATTGCCGATGTTATGGTCGCCGGTGGCAGCGAGGCATCAATAAACGAAATTGGAATGGGCGGTTTTAATGCAAACCGCGCACTTTCAACAAGAAATGATTCCCCGGAAACGGCCAGCAGGCCTTTTGATGTAACCAGAGACGGATTTGTTATGGGTGAAGGCGGCGGTACTTTAATTCTTGAAGAATACGAACGTGCTGTAAATAGAGGAGCAAAAATTTATGCTGAACTTGTCGGTATCGGTTTATCCGCAGATGCTCATCATATAACTGCACCTCATCCCGATGGTGCGGGAGCAATTTTATCCATGGAAATGGCGATTAAAATGGCGGAAATTAACCCAAGTGAGATAGATTATGTAAATATGCACGGAACAGCAACTCCACTTGGGGATATCGGTGAAACCAAAGCCATTAAAAAAGTTTTTGGTGAATACGCTTATAAAATGAATCTTTCATCCACAAAAAGTATGACAGGTCATTTACTTGGAGCCGCTGGTGCAGTTGAAGCAATAGCTACAATTCTTGCGATTGTGAATGATAAAATTCCACCTACAATTAATTTCAAACATCCTGATCCTGAATGCGATCTTAATTATACGTTCAATAAACCTCAGGATAGAAAGGTTACATATGCTCTAAGTAACGCTTTCGGATTCGGCGGACACAATACATCTGTAATATTTAAAAAATTTATTAAATAAGAATGGTTCTCTATTTATTCTTAATATCAGCTGTTTTTTCTTTCAATTCCTTAGCAATTGATGTTAATCAAACAAACAATGAAAGAGGAACTTTAATAGTTAAGTTCCTTGGTTTGAAATCTAGTGAAGGCAATATAAAAGTCGCTTTGGCAAATTCAAAGAGTAATTATAGTGATCATAACAATCCATATATAGGAATTACAGCAGAAATTAAAAATAATATTTCCATCGCTGTTATTGAAAATATCCCTTTCGGTGAATATGCTGTAAAGGCATTTCACGATGAAGATGCTAATGACAAACTAAATACTAATTTTTTAGGAATCCCAATGGAGGATTATGGTTTTTCAAACAATGCCAGAGGAACTTTTGGCCCGCCAAGCTGGGAAGATGCAAAATTTCAATTTGCAAAAGACACACTAAAAGTTGAAATAATAATTAGATGAAAAGTGTTTTTATTTTCTTTTTCCTTCTTACAATACATTTTTTTAGCTGTACTGATAACGCAAATAATAATCTGTTTGGTAATCTGCCATCAATTGCTGAAAAATATAAACTAAAAATTGATGAGGTGCAGAAAGAGCTATCGCAAACTACAGACCTCCCAAAAGGAAGAGATCTTTCTCTTGAACTGCTAAAGATTAAAGATGAGGCAGATTTCGAACTGAGATCATATTTTGAATCAAATCTTTTGAAACTATCATTACCATTCTTACACGAAAATGAAAATGAATTGTTTAGTATTAAATCGATTAAAATAGTTAGTGTCTCTTTTAACCAAATTGAAATAGAGGCGGAATTTACAGCAAAAATAGATAGCCGTAATTCTATTTTTGCTTACTTAAAATTTTCCGATATGAAAGGTAATGATATCCCGGGCTGGATAGTTGCTATATCAAAGAAGGAACTTAAAAAGGATTCCGTTTTTACTTTTTCCGGCTCATTCACCGGAATAGAAAAGCTGGTTAATGCAGAAAAGATTTTAATAAAAAGCAGAGAAGACTACGAAAGAAGTTCCTCGTTTAATAATTGATTTTTATATCATTTATTTCCCCCTGAAATTAATCTGACTTTATTTTTTCTTTGAACCACCTTACCATGGAAAGGTAAAAAAATCGTTTTCAGCCGAAGCTGATGTTAGTGCCTCCAATAAAAGGACAGCGGTTCCCTCCTGTTAAAAGCTTCGGCTGACTTTTTCTAAGGATTTTCCTCTTCAAAAACAGAATCCGGAATGCCTTTGTTTATTATATAGTTTGAATAACTCACATAAACTTTGCCTTTTGTTAATGTATCACCGCCCATTTTACTGCGTTTCTTTCTGGTATCTGTTTCACCAATCATAGCAGATGGAAAATTCATTTTATCAATATTAAAAGAAAATATCATTTGCGATGGTAATGCATAATTGAGCTTTTCATCATACTCTAAATCAATTATAAATGTACCGCTCATTTTAGTTGTTGATTCAACTTTTCTTATAACATTTTTATTTTCATCAATCCACAAAGTAGATAAAATAACATCAGATGAAGTTCCGAGCGGAATAACTTTAATGAGAGTAAGAACTCTGCCATCTATTTTCTCTTCTTTTTCATAAAGTGCTGTATAATCACCTTTCAGTAAGGAATTAGGAGAAAAATCGAATCCGTTCCTCGGTAGCATAGCAAAACCATCACTCTTTAATGAAATCTTATCGGGCTGTTTGAAGAATATTTTTGCACTAGACTTAGGAACTTTGAGGAACTCTACATCCACTTTTATTATTACTTCAACTTCATAGTCTTTTACCCTATTAAAGTTGTTGACCACATTCCTTAAAATTTTATCGGGTTCTTTATTCTGCGGATAAAGCGATGCTGCAAAAAATATCATCAATAAAATTATCTTCTTCATATTCATACCACTTAAGTTAAAATATCTTTTCGGTTAAATATTATTAATGCTGAAGTAAAAAAAACGGTAATATGACCAACTAACACTCCCGTAGCTTTCATAACTTCAGTAGTATCAATCGGATCATCAAAAAATAGTCGCCAGCTCATTATATAATTAGTAAACAAATAAGGCTTTATCTCTGAAAAAAACTCAATATTAAGAGCAGATATAACAAGAAAAACAATTATAACCGCCATTGTGCTTATTATAGGACCAATTGCGTTTTCCACTAAAGAGGAAAATAAAAATGCAAGCGATGCAACAACTGACATACCGAGAGATGCTAATCCGTAACCGAGTGCAAAACGCCATAAAACATCTGTCTGCTTAAATATGATAATAGTTTCTGAACTAATTACAATCAATTCACCAACGCCAAAAAGTATAATGCCAAGACCGAGACTTACAACAGCGAGCCATAAAACCAGCAAATTAGTGTAAATTATTCCAGCAAGAAATTTAGAAATAATAATTTGAGTCCTTGTTACCGGTCTGGTTACAAGCAGTCTGTAAGTACCCGAAGTCGCTTCTCCCGCAAGAAGATCTCCGGCAACCAGAGTAATTAGAAAAGGTATATGAACCGCAAGACTTGCGAGTGTAATATGTGAAACAAGATATCCGTTTAACAAATTACCGACAAATACAAAAGACTGCTGAATATTTTGTGTCATAAAGTTAAGAGTTCTCTCCCCTTCAATCAGCATTGCGATATGAATCAGCGGGACGAGCAATCCGATAGCAATAAAACCAATGTATGTTCTCCACTTCTTGAAAATTTTATAAAGTTCTATTCTGATAAGTGTTAGCATCAGGCAGCCTCATCTGTAATTTTGAGGAAGTAATCTTCAAGAGACCGTGTGGGTATTACTGCATTTACTTTAATATTATTTTCAACAAGAAGTTTATTCAGAAGATGAACTTCTTCATTTTCCAGGTTAAAGATAATTTTTCCTTCTGTAGATGATTCCAGTTTACTCCTCCAGGTTGTTTCTTTTATTATCTCAAGGGATAAGTTCACATCATCAACTTCAAAAGTAACTTTAAGCAAATTGGATTTAAGCAAGTCCTGAACATAACCTTCAACCTTAGTCATTCCTTTGTTAATTATTATCATTCTGTTTGCAACAAGCTCAACTTCATAAAGGATGTGAGAAGAAAGAAAAATTGTTTTATTCTCATCTTTGCTCAGCTTTAGAATAAGATCGCGGATTTCCTTCATTCCCTGCGGATCTAAACCGGTTGTGGGTTCATCAAGAATTATCAGTTCGGGGTCGTGCAATAGTGCCTGAGCTATTCCAAGACGCTGTTTCATTCCGTGTGAATATGTTTTGACTTTACTCTTGGCACGTTTTTCCAATCCAACAATTTCCAGCATTTCCATAATTCGTTTTTTTGATATTTCCTTGCCCGAAATTCTGCCTAAGATTTCAAGGTTCTTAAAAGCACTTAAATTACGATAAAAATCGGGCTTTTCAACAATTGCACCGATATTTTTTAGTATATCAATCCTGTGTTCCGTTAGCGATTTACCAAATATCTTTATTGTACCCTGGTTTGGACGAATAAGTGAAAGCAGCATTCTGATCGTTGTACTTTTCCCCGCTCCGTTTGGACCAAGAAAACCAAATACATCTCCGCGGTAAACATTAAGATTAAGATTATCAACAGCTTTAAGCTCTTTAAACTGTTTACTAAGAGCTTTTACCTCAATTATTTTTTCTGATGTCAATTTGTAAACCTTTTAATTGAAAACATAATAATACTTTAACTAAAATAAACTAAATAAAGTTGCTTTTAAGGATAAAAAATACAGGTGATGTCGATTAAAAATACAAATATTTTGATAAACGTTTTTTCTTGAATCTATCACTTTCACTTCTTAAGTTAACAATAGTCAAAAACTCACAATTTATTGCGGAGTTTCATATGAAGCCGTATTACTTCCAGAACCTCTTTTCCCAAAACCCAAAACTATGCCTACGCCAAGCGCTTAGCGCTCTGCGCACAGCGATGCCAGTTTCCAAGCCAAACCAAAGGAGTAAGATTATCATTAAGATTAAGAGCAAGAAAATACTTGCCCACCGCAGACTGAGGACTGTAGACTTCCGACATATATCTCCTTTTGCCTACTGCCTACTGCATACTGCTTACTTATTTCGCATACTGCTTACTGCCCTTTGCCTGCTTGTTTTCACAACTCAAATAAACCCAACAATACGCTACGTAAGCCCAACCGGCAGCAACATACCGCCATACCTTTCCTGGGAAGATGCTGCCAACTCTATACAGGATTGCATTGATGTAAGCGAGTTTGGCGATACTATTTATGTAGCAAACGGTATTTATGAAGAGCAGGTTGTAATGATAACCGGTTTATCTCTTATTGGTGCAGGAACTGATAGCTGCATAATAGATACTAGAGATTTAGTGAATATAATTGAATTCATTTCAGTTGAAGTAGTTGACAGTTGCCTATTTCAAGGATTTCACGTAATTGTTTTTGATAGTAATGATAAAGGATTTGGTGTAAGGGGTAGAGGCAATTGTATAATAAGACTCAATAAAATTAAAAACTCAGGACTTGGATTTTATGTTGAAGAAACGGGAGTTGATGTACCTATTATATATAATAATGTTATAAACAATGTTCAAAGAGGTTTGGAAATATTTAATGCAAGCCCGATAGTGAAAGATAATATAATTTACACAGGGATAAACAACGCTGCAACCATAATTGCGGGTATTCATATTGGGGCATTCAATAACAATTATCGACCAATAATTGATTCAAATTATATAGAAATTTCCTCATCTGTTGGTGTAGGTATAAGAAAGTCATTTGGCACCAGACCAATAATAAAAAATAATATAATTAAATTAAAAAATACTGGTACCTTCGGAATCTATTTAAGTGTGTCTGATTCAGCAATAATATATAATAACCTTATTCATGCCGAAGTTGGAAGGGAGGGAATAAGTAATGATGGGGTACCATTTTTAAGACTATATAATAATTATCTTACAGGGAATTTTGATGATCAGCAAAATTTAGCCCATGTATTGCTGGTAAGATCAGGTAATGATGTAAAGCAGAATGTGGTTACAAATGCAAAGAGAGGAGTTCAGGCAGGCGGAACAACAGACCTGATATTCCAATATAATAATGTTTGGAATAATGATATAAATTATTCCGGCTTTACACCAGACACAACAAATCTCTCAGTTGACCCGATGATAGTAAATGACGACACGACTCAGGGAAAGTTAGATTTTCATCTTCAAATGTTTTCCCCTTTAATCGATGCAGGCGACCCTGAAATGATAGACAAAGACGGCAGCAGAATAGACATAGGTTTATACGGCGGATTATATGGTGAGGTTTATAGATATCAGGACTTGCCTCCAAAATCTCCTAGAAATTTAACAGGCATTGTGGATTCAGCAACAATAACAATTAGCTGGAACCAAAACACAGAAGCGGATTTTAGTTATTATAAATTGTTTAGGGATACAACAGCAGGATTTACTGCTGATTCTTCAACACTTGTAATGAGTTTGACAGATACATTTTATACACACATAATCCCTCCTGATGTAAAAAGTTTTTATTACAAACTTACAGCCACAGATAACCAGGG